>CAMDBH010000019.1 GCA_945889325.1 Klebsiella pneumoniae | reverse complement strand
CAGAAAATACTTTTAATAATTCAGCGATTGTGTTCCAAACCGTGCGCCCCAATGTCCGCAGATCACCGGTTGGCGGTAACCAGGGCTGATAAAGTTGAGAATATCTCTCAAAGTGTCAGATGGTTACCGTTCTTGCGATCGCCCTGCCGATTTGCGCGGGCACTTGCGCAAATATTTCTTTGTGATACAATGGGATAGGTGGTCAGCGATTTTCGATTTTCGATTTTCGATTTTCGATTTTCGCCGTTTCGCGGCGGTCGCGCCTGATCACATTCGCGCTTGCGGGCGCGCGCAGGCCTTCGTCCGTTGGTAACTTCTTAATTACACATCGAAACTGCTAAATCCTAGCTTACCCGTCCGCGTAGCGGTCCGCCCTTCTTCGAGGCCGCGCAGCGGCAACCCGCCTCCAGCATATCCCCTCGCGCAGCGTCCCACTTCCAACAACCGCGCGCAGCGCATTGTTGAGACCGAGACGCCGTTGCGCGTTCCCTAATCCCGGAGGACAAAGTCGAAAAATCTTCGCCTTCGCCGCGAAATGACGATTGCGCGACAGCGCAATCGGCCCACCGCGTTGTCCGCCTTGTGGCCTAAATTGTGCGTCCCATCTAATCCCCTCTCGCCCGCTTTGCGCCGACTGTCAGCAACCGTTGCCGTGCGAAGCGCGGCAACGCAGCGGTTAAGGAGCCGCACGCGGGCGTCCAAACTCCATGATTTGAAACAAAAGCGCGCGGGGTGTCGGGGTGGCCGCGCTGGGCCACCCTGACCCGCCGACAGGCGGAACCTGATGTAGATAAAGGTGTATTCACTACCGCGCGCCGGTAGGCGCAAAACAACCCTTTGCAATTGGAAGCCGCGCGCAGTGCAAAAAAAGAGAAGGATGGCAACTGAAGTTGCCATGGGCGGGCACGGAGACCCGCCCCTACCCGAATCAGGGGTTACGCGCGTCAGCGCACCCGCCGGAGGCAAAAGCTGGACGGCTTCGGTCAAAACCCTCAGAAAGGCTGGACTGCCGAGGGCAAAAAAAGCAGAAGGCCCCGACCTTGCGGTCGAAGCCCCTGCTCAAGTCCAAACTGAGACTTATTCGGTCTCGTTGTCGCGGAAAATCGCTGACGAACCGGTCTGATCGCATTCCGAGTTGGTTGCGTTCGGATCGCCGTTCATCACGAGCTGGAAGGTCGACTGCGTGGTGTCGCAGTCAAGGTCGGCGTGGGCTTCAACCGTCGACTTGGCCTTGCTCAAGGTGCCGGCGCTTTCGTAGTTGTATTGGAAGTAGTGTTGATCCGTAATGGCGAACTTCAGCGCGCTCCAAGTCGCATCGTTCCACGAACCCGGGTCGGAATCGCAGCGGCCGTCCAAATCCTTGTCCGGCTCTTTGCAGCAGCTGGTACCGATGGGGGTCGTGGTTTTTGACTTGGGGAACTGGCATTCCACTTTGGCGCCGGTTTCCTTGAGGACGCGCGGCGTCGTGTAATAAACGGCCGAACCCTTCTTGACCAAGTCGATCATTTCATTGGCTTCCGCGGCTTTCGCTGAGCGGAGGTACTTGGTGAACTGCGGCACAGCAACGACCGCCAAGATGGCGATAATCGCGACGACGATCATCAATTCGATAAGGGTAAAGCCCTTGGAATTGCGAATTTTGTTAAACATAATTGCTCTCCTGAATGCGCGCAGCCCAAAGGCCGCGCAAAAGGTTGTTCTAACCGTGTTTTTCACACCACACCGTGCTGGCACTCACTTTGCTCAGAACTTCTCACACCTTGTTCTGAATTTCTGAACTGGGGCACCCAGCGCCTGACCGTGCTTGACCGGACGTGGCCCGCGAAGGGCTTTGTCGGTTGGCCCGCTGCGTCAGCCGCGGTGCACGACTGGTACTTATGCAGGGGCCGTGCCAACCGGCAATTTATTTTGCAACATCGCAATTTCTTTGAAAGTGTCTTGGCACGCGGCGCTGCGCCTAGCGACAGAAGTGACAATTTGCGGCGGTTCGCGGGCGCGGAGTGACAAAAAACGTCACTCGGCGTCTTCGCTGCTGCCGTATTTTGCCAATTTGTAGCGCAAGGAGCGAAAGGACAGCTTAAGTAGGCGCGCTGCATCCGTTTTATTGCCATCGCTGTGGCGCAGCGCACTGTCGAGCAACCCTTGTTCGACCTGGTTGACGAGATCCTCCATCTCCAATGGTTGCTTGTTTTTCTCCAGCCAACGATCGATCTGAATTAAGGCCCGAATCATCGAATCCTGTGGTTTCACGAGTAAATCGCCAGCACTGTAGCCTCCCTGTTGGGCCAAGCCGAGCAAGACCGATGACCCCGGATCCGGCAAATACGCAGGCGATACGCTGGTGCCCGTTTCCAGCGCGACCGCCCTCTCGACGATGTTTTCGAGTTCGCGCACGTTGCCGTTAAACGGCAGTGACAGCAAGATGGCGGTCGCCTCGGCATCAAATCCTTGTAATTCTCGACCAATCCGCAGATTGAAGGTCGATAGGAAGTGTTCGGCCAAGGGCATAATGTCCTCCCGCCGTTCGCGCAAGGGCGGCATCCGCACTTCAATGACGTTGAGCCGATAATACAAATCCGCGCGGAACCGCCCTTGCTGCACGGCGTCGCGCAGGTTTTGGTGCGTTGCCGCAACCACGCGAACATCCACAGCAATTTCGCGCGTGTCGCCAACTGGCGTCACCACGCGCTCCTGCAACACGCGCAAAAGCTTGACTTGCAATCCAAGGCTCAATTCACCGATTTCATCCAAGAACAAAGTGCCGCCGTGTGCGGCCTCAAACAAGCCCTTCTTGTCTTTGGTGGCGCCGGTAAACGAACCCTTGGTATGACCAAAAAGCTCTGACTCCATCAGCTGTTCGGGAATAGCGCCGCAGTTGATCGCCACAAATGCTTTGGGCGCGCGGTCGCTGTCGTGGTGCAACATGCGCGCCACGAGTTCTTTGCCCGTGCCCGATTCGCCCAGCACCAGCACCGACGAGGGCGTGCGCGCCACGCGTTTGACCAGCGTCACAACGTCGTCCATGGCGGCGCTGCGGTAGATGAATTGGGCGCGTTTGGCATTGCCTTGGGCCAACTTCTTTTTCAGCTGCTGGTTTTCGGCCACCAATGCCGATTTTTCTAGGCATTTGGACAGGATGACTTTGACTTCGGCCAGTTGAAACGGTTTGACAATATAGTCGTAAGCGCCCTTGCGCATCGCATCTAGCGCGGTGTCCGTCGACGAATAGGCTGTCATAACAATAACTTGTGTTGAGATCTGCTGCGACTTGATGGCATCGAGCAGATCCAAACCGCCCATCCTCGGCATGCGCAGATCGGTCAACACCAGATCAAAGCTGGTATTTTGAAGCAATTCTAGGGCTTTCTGGCCATTTGCGGCCACTTCGACCTCATAGCCCTCCTTGCGCAAAAACAGCGTCAAGAATTCTCGCAGCGACAAGTCATCGTCTACAATGAGCAATTTGGCCATTACATTTCCACCTTTGCAGCTTTGGACTGCCGCGCCGCGCGACCCTTCTTCGCGGTATCGGCGCTACAAAGCCTGAATTTTTAGATTGGTGCGCGTCGAGCGCCGCGTATCTGCAAACGCGCCCTCGGCGCCAGGGTGCCGCGGCAGTACGATAACGAACTCTGCTCCGCCAAGTATGCTTTTTCCGACAGAAATTGTGCCTCGATGGGCCTCGACGTGGCGCAGCACTGTGGCCAGACCCAAGCCAGTGCCTGCGCCCTTGGTGGTGTAAAAAGGCTCAAAGACGTGCACGATCTGTTGCGGTTCAATGCCCGCGCCACTGTCTTGGATTTTGAGTTCCAAGCCATTTTCGGTTGCCCGCAGGCCTGCCATCACGACCCGTCGGTCTTCTGAAATGACCGCTTGCAAGCCGTTTATCAACAAATTCCACACCACTTGGCGCAGCAGCATCGCATCGCCTTGTAGTTCAAATTCGCCGTCCGATTGAGGCGATGCATCCATCGCCGGATCGCGGCGCAATTCGATGTTGTTCTCAGCAATTCTGGGATCTTGCGCCAGCGCCTGCAGCGTATCTTCAACGATCTGCCGCAGGTCAACCGTTGCCCACTGCGCCGGTCGCGGCCGGGCAAAATCTAAGAATTCACCAATCCAGTGACTCAGTTGCCCTGTTTCGCGCAGCACAATCTGCATCAGTTGGCGATCGTCCTGACCTAGGCCTTCGGAAACTTCCAGCATCTGCACGGCACCGGAGATCGACGCCAGTGGGTTGCGGATTTCATGGGCAACGGCCGTGGCCATTTCACCGATGGCGGCCAAGCGTTCGCGGCTGCGGTGGATTTCCTCACGCAAACGCATTTCTGTCATGTCGCGAAACACCACCAACCAACCCGCGTCATCGCTCTGGTCGCGCAAAGGCACGACACGACACGCCAAAATCTGGGTCATGTCCTTGCCGTCGGGCGTCGGCCTTTTGCGATGAATTTCCCATTCACCGGCACCGCCGCCCGCAGCGACCAATTCCGGAATCACCGATTGCAGTGGCAATCCACGTACTTGTTCAGCCTGCATCGCCAAGATTTCTTGTGCTGCCAAATTCACACTTGACACAATCCCACCTGCGGCCACCGTGAGCAAGCCATCGGGCAAACTCGTGATCACCGCCGCATAGCGCACTTGCAATCTAGCGATTTCATTGCGTTGATTTTGCGCCCGCAGCCGCGCGTTGCCCAATTCCAAGACCAAATGCGAGCTTAAGAAAGCCGTGCCATAGACGGCCGACAACTGCACCAGCACCTGCACCGCGACATCGGTTGGGCGCATCTGAGGATGCGGCAACATGGTGCGCAAGTACTCGACACGAAAAGGCTCTAGACTCCATGGCAACCAGTGCAGTTCGACGCCCGCGAGCATCAGTAGGCCGATCGAGCACAGCGTTGCTGCACCCAACGCACCCACGCGGTACAACACCAGCGCCGCGTTGAGGACGGCCAGCGGAAAACCAAACAAAAACAGACTTTGAATGCCGTCCGTGGTCGCGACCAGCGCCAAGGCCAAACAGACGTCGATGCTGATCGAGGCCACGGCCAGCTTGAGCAAATGCGCGCTGTTGCGCCACAGATGGGTGCCGACCAGCGACAAGAACGACAGCACGTAAAAAGCCGTTGTCACCTGATAGAGAATTGTTTCAGGAACTTGCGATGCAGGCTGCGGCCCTAGGCCCAGATCCATCACCGCCGCGAACGCCAGCACCGCCGTGAGCAGCACAACCCGCGCCAGCGTCGCCCACTTGATGCGGTCCACCAGCGACTCATCGCGCAACGTCAGCTGAACGGATTCCAGGCGCCAGACGCTGGAAGTTCGCGCACTTGCCGCATGTTCCAGACTGGGCAATGCGGACTCCTCAGTTAGCGATGCCTAGGCACACCTTGGATTTGACACCGGATCTTCGTCGGAGCGTCGATTTTGGTGCAAATCAAGGCGGAGGGAAGCACGGAGCGGAGGCGACCGCCGCGGTCGTTGAGCACCGTACTGGACTGACAACGCGGAGTTGCGCCAAAAGCGGCGTCTCCGGCTAAATTATTTGATGTTGTCGCCCATGGTAAAGATCGGCATGTACATCGCCATCATGACGCTGCCGATGATGCCGCCCAACACCACCATGATGATCGGTTCCATCATGGCGGTCATGCCGTCGATCGCATCGTCGACTTCACTGTCATAGAACTCCGCGATTTTACCGAGCATGACGTCCATGGCGCCTGTCGCTTCACCGACTGCGATCATTTGCACGACCATGGTCGGAAAAACTTTGGTTTCCAGCAGCGGTGCGGTCATGTTCTTGCCTTCGGTGATCTTGACCCGCGTATGGTCAAGTGCCCGTTCGACCACCAGATTACCCGACGTTTTGCCCACAACCTTCAGCGCATCCAAGATCGGCACGCCCGCAGTGACCAGCGTGCCAAGCGTGCGGGTAAAACGTGCAACAGCTGATTTTTGAATGACATTTCCGACAAGTGGCGAATAAAACAAGATCTTGTCGCGGTAGTACGGGCCGTTTTTGGTTTTCATCAGCATCTTGTAAATGAACACAAGCACAGCCGCCCCGGCCATGATATACGGCATTGCGGAAATAAAGTTGTTGGATATGGAGACCATCAGTTCTGTGATCGCCGGCAGTTCTTTGCGGCCCATGGAGCGAAACGTCGCGGCAAATGTCGGCACGACTTTCCACAACAGACCGGCCGTAATGCCCATGGCAACCGTCAACACGGTCAGCGGGTACTTCATCGCCCCTTTCACTTTGGCCTTGGTTGCTGCCGATTTTTCAATATATTCAGCAAGTTTGGTCATAATCGTATCCAAAATGCCGCCCAATTCGCCCGCTTGCACCAAGTTGACGTAAAGTTCTTCAAACACTTTGGGGTATTTTTTGAGCGCTTCGGAAAAACTGGTGCCGCCTTCAACTGACGCTTTGACGCCCAAGATCGTCTTGCGCAATACCGGATGCGGTTCCTGATTGCCAATCAAATCCAGACATTGCAGCAAAGGCAAACCAGCATCGATCATCGTGGCCATCTGCCGCGTGAAAATGACCATGCTTTTGATCGGCACGCCGTCGTTGATGCCCGGGATGATGAGTTCAAGATCTTTCTGTTTTTTCTTGATCTCAAGGACGCTGACGCCCATGGAGCGCAGTTTTTGCTGGGCGCCCGGCTTGTCCGCCGCTTCGACCTCGCCGCGTTTGAACTCACCTTCTGATGTGGTGCCTTCCCATTGAAAAACTGCCATGGCGGACCTCCAAACAACCAAGTAAATTCAGCACCAAAAGCAACGGCTCAGTCAGAACGCGTCACGCGCAGCACTTCTTCGAGCGACGTTTGACCGATCACCAACTTCATCAGCGCCGAGCGCCGCAGCGTTTGCAAACCGTCGGCAACCGCGGTCTTTTTCAGTTCGCTCGCCGAATAGCCTTGCAACACAGCTTCGCGCAAGGGATCGGACATGGGCATGATTTCGTAAATGGCGATGCGGCCTTTGTAGCCGGAGTCGCCGCAGATGCGACAGCCGGTGCCGCGCATAAAGGTGGCGGTGGCGTATTCTTCTTCGGTTACACCGGCTTCAATAACCAGTGCTTTTTCATAGGTCGTCGGCGCTTTGCATTCCGCGCAGTTCTTGCGCACAAGGCGTTGCGCGGCGATCAAATTGAGCGCCGACGTGACCATGAACGGCTCTACACCCATGTTAAGCAAGCGGTTAATCGTCGAAGGTGCGTCATTGGTGTGCAGCGTCGACAGCACCATGTGGCCGGTGAGCGCCGCCTTAATCGCAATTTCCGCCGTTTCAAAGTCGCGAATCTCGCCAACCATCAAAATATCCGGATCTTGCCGCAAAAAGGACCGCAGGACTGCGGCAAAGTTCAAACCGATCGTTTCATTCATCTGCACTTGGTTGATGCCTTCCAAGTTGAATTCCACCGGATCTTCTGCAGTTGAACAATTCTCGGTGACCTTGTTCAATTCCGTCAGCGCCGAATACAGCGTCGTGGTCTTGCCAGATCCCGTCGGCCCCGTCACCAGAACCATGCCAAAGGGTTGATGAATCGCGTGTTTGAACTTGGCCAGTTCACTGGGATCAAAACCCAGTTTGGTCATGTCTGTTTGCAAGTTGCCCTTGTCGAGCAACCGCATGACGACCTTTTCACCAAACAGACAAGGCAGTACGGACACGCGGAAATCGCATTCTTTGCCGCCGCCGAGTTTGAGCTTGATGCGACCGTCCTGCGGCAAGCGCCGTTCGGCAATGTCAAGCGAACTCATGATCTTAACGCGGGAAATGATAGCGCTGCGCAGCTTCATCGGCGGGCGCATCATTTCATGCAAAACGCCGTCGATGCGGTAGCGCACGCGGAAGGCTTTTTCATAACATTCGATGTGAATATCCGAACAACCGCGGCGAATGGCGTCGACCAGAATCAAGTTGACCAAGCGCACGACCGGGGCTTCTTCTGAACTTCTTTCGAGTGACGTGACATCGACGGTTTCGGCCTCGTCATCGCCAAATTCGATGCCGTCGTCCAACGCCGAAAATTGTTCCGACATGTCTTCAAGCAGTGAAGCTTGATCGCGGGCACCGTAAAGCCGCGCACGGGCTTTGGTAATGTCCTCATCGGATGCCACGACGCATTCGATGTTGAGGCCGGTCAAAAATTTCAGATCGTCAATGGCGTGGTAATTGCCCGGATCGACAATGGCGACCACAAGCGTTGAACCGTGCACCGCAATTGGAACCAACTGATTGCGTTCAGCAACGTCGCGCGGCACCAGTTTGACGACGTCTTCAGAAACCTCGACCGTGGTCAAATCGATCGACGGCACTTGGTACTGGCGCGACAAGAAGTCGACCAAGTGGGTCGAATCCAAATACCCCAGTGAATTCAGCGCTCCGCCTAGGTGCTTGCCGGTGCGTTGGGCTTCAGCGGCGGCGTTCTTGAGTTGTTCAATAGAAACAACGCGTTCACGTAGCAGCATCTCGCCCATCGACTTGATCGGCGCGGGCAAGTAGGAATTTTGGGCTTTGGGTTTCGGGGTAGTGTCGTCAGTAGCCATACTTAGGCGCTCCGGGCAAATACATCGCGGCGACGCCGTGTCTGGCAGCGTCCATCCCCAACGCTAGGCCCGCAGCGTCATTTCGTCAAGCGGATAACAATTTCTCCTGCTAAACCGCAATTGCACCCGCGATTTGCCCCAATTGCCGCGCGAGCAAAAGCGACAGTGACGCCCACTGTTTGAGCGTCAGCGCCTCACCGCGAATCCGCGGATCCAATCCGAGTTCAGCCAGCGCTTGCTGGATCGCCACAGCTTGGAGCGGCAACGTCGACAGCAACGAATTGACCACGGTTTTGCGTCGCTGGGCAAAACCTGCTGAAACAATGCGGGAAAACTGCGCCGATCCGGCCGCCTCATAACGCGGTGCGGCCAGCGGCGTGAGCACGACCACGGCACTGTCGACTTTGGGCGGCGGTGAAAATGCGCCCGGGCCGACTTTGAGGGCCAGCTTGATGTCGCAGATCAACTGCAATTTGACCGAAATTTGGCCATAGGCGGGCGTCGATGGCTGCGCTACCAAGCGATCGGCGACTTCGCGCTGCAACATAAAGACCATGCGAAATGGCGGAGTAGGTGCTTGAGCCACCGCGAACAGAATGTGCATCGCCGCGTAATAAGGCAAGTTGCCCACGACGACCGGCTGCGGCCCCATGAGCGGTTGCGTCAGCAGCTCTTGCCAATTCAGCGCCGCCGCGTCCCCTTCGATCACCGGCACACGACCTTGAAAACGTTCGCCAATCAGTTCGATCATCCGCGCGTCGCGCTCGATCGCGCACAGAGGCGCAGGCGCGGTGTCGGCAAAAAGTCCAAGCAGATGGGCGGTCAAATTGCCGGTGCCGGGGCCGACCTCGATCAGCCCTGAACCACTTGGCGGTCGCGCCAATTCAGCGATCTTGTGCAAAACATGCTGATCGTTGAGGAAATGTTGGCCGAGCGATTTCTTCGCTGTCGCCCTCGGATCGCGAAATGCTTTCATACAACCAACTTGTGCGCCGCGCGCACGGCTCCGGTGGCAATCGCGTCCAGCGTAAAGGCGTCATCGCGCACGCCGCGGCGCAAAAGCGCCTCACCTAAGCCCGCGATCATCGCCCCATTGTCGGTGCAATACGCCAACGGGACTGGCCAAAATTGCAAATTATTTTCGGTACACTGGTCAGCCATCGCCGCGCGCAGGTGGCGGTTGGCCGCGACCCCGCCTGCGATCACCACATCGCGCAAGTGGTGGCGCAGCGCAGCCTTGATCGTCACGCGCGTCAACTGTTCGACCACGCTCGCTTGAAACGACGCGCACAGATCGCCTTGTAATGATTCGGTCATTTGGCATCCTTGGGCCTGCAATGCCTCGATCTGCAAACGCGCTGAAGTTTTTAGGCCGCTAAACGACATGGCCAGATCGCTGCGTCCCAACATCCCGCGCGGAAATGAAAAGGCTTTGGCATCACCGGATGCTGCGGCGCGATCCACGAGCGGTCCGCCGGGATAGGGCAGGCCGACTAAGCGGGCAAATTTGTCAAAGGCTTCACCAGCCGCGTCGTCCAGCGTTGCGCCGAGCCGTTCACTTTGGTTGGCCGCGTCGATGCGATACAAACTGGTGTGACCGCCAGAGACGGCCAAGGCCAGAAACGGGCACTGCGGCCGCGGCCAATCGCTGCCCGCGACGCCCGGTGGCCGCAACTGGCAGGCCCAAACGTGGGCTTCAATGTGATCGACGCCCACGATCGGCAGTTGCCAAGCAAACGCCAAGGCTTTTGCCGTTTGCACGCCGACAAGCAGCGCACCGATAAGGCCCGGGCGGTTGGTCACGGCGATGCCAGCAAGATCGCTCGGTTGCAGGCCGGTGTCAGCCAGCGCCAGCTCGATCGTCGGCAGAATCGTCAGCAGGTGATTGCGCGCGGCCACCTCGGGGACCACACCACCAAAACGTTTATGAATGGGCACTTGGGACGCAACGCGGTTGCTCAGCACCACGCCGTCGCACACGATCGCCACGGCCGTTTCATCGCAAGAGGTTTCAATGCCCAGCGTTGGGCCATGTGTCGGCGCGAGTCGCTGGATGGGGGTCATGTTAGGAATTACCGCTCTTCACGGCGATTTTACGGGTACTTGTGCGGCAGTCGTTGCCGGCACGTGCCCGGCTTGCGCGGCGGTTTCACCAAAAAGATGCTTGTACAGGCGTCTGGCCCTCGCGGCGTGCTGGGCGTGCGGGTTGGCAATGTACTTGTCCAAGTGCCCACGAGCACTGGTCATTTGTCCCGACTCCGCTTCAAGCACGCCCAAGTGCAGCAGAGCCTCGGGGACAAAACTCGGTCCTTGAACGATTGTGCCCAGCAACTTGAGCGCTTGTTGCGACTGGTTGGAATCCATCAGCGACACGGCGCGGCGATAAGCGCGATCGCTTTGGGCGCTGAGCGCCGAGTCCGCGCCGTGCTCGCCGCGACTCGGCCACAGCGCCACGGCGGTCACCAACGCGATCAACAACGCGCCGCCAATGAGCAACGGCCACTTCGAATGCCCAATTTGCAGCGGCGGCGCAATGATCGGATCGGCTTCTGCTTCGACCTCCAGCTTCGTCGACGGCATCCACGCATACGGGCGCGCGCCAACCCGCGGCGCTTCCTCGCCCGGGTGCGACGAAATGCGAATGCCGCCACTGACACCGCGGGTGCGCAGCGGCACGTCATCGCCGCGCGCGGATGAATGGCCGCCTTCCGGGGATTGATCATCTTCCAACGCCTGAACGCCAAACCAGCCTGTGACCAAGCCCTTGCGCTGACCGGGCACCGGCTGGGCCTCGGGCGTGGCCGGCTTGGGCGTGCGTCCGGCGCGGCGCGGCACTGCGTGCGCGTCCCCGGGCACGTGAGCCACCGACGCAGTGCGCGAAGCAGGTGTGTAAATCACGCCTTGGTGCACGGCACTTTCCATCTTGGCGGTCGCTGGGCGCGTTGAACTCGACTGAGCTGGCGCGCCTACATCGACCGATTGCACGGCCAGTGGCGTGATGCGCGCGCCGTTGCCTGAGCCGACTCTGCCCGGCCGTTGTCCAGCACCGCTTTTGGGCAGCGCAGGCGGTCTGTCGCTTGTGGCGCTTGCCGCGGTCGACGTGCCGATGGCCATTGTGTCGGCATTTTCAAAGACTTTGTCGTCATCCCCAATGCGGTAGACGTGCGTAGTCGGGTGGGCCCGCCATTGTGGCATTTCGGGCGCGTCGACTAACGTCATCGGCACGGCGCTAAACGTGCTCGCCGGTCGATAGGGTTGCGGCGCAACCCGTTGGGTTGCTTGCATAATACTGCTTCCGCGCCCGGATTCTCCGGGGTTGGCTGCCGCACCGCTCGCATTGGCCGTCTCAATTTGTGGCATCACGGCACCGCGTTTGATGCGGTTTTCCAGCGCGGCAAATGCCTCCAATTCATCGTCGCCGTCGCCGCTCAGCGCGTCGCCGAGCACCAACCCCGACGCAATCCGCCGGAACATACTTTCCGCCACGACCGGCAATGGACGCACGCGTTCCCAGCGAACAGTGCAGATACAATCGGTATACGGTGAATTTGCCCGCGCTTCTTCGACCCGCCGCGCGTATTCTTGGCCAACAGCCATCAGGCCCATGGTCGAACCGCTCAACGTCGCCTGCCCCGTGTGCAGCCGCGGCTCAACCGAATAGCTGCCCACCCGCCAACAGCACAGGCGTTCCAAACAGTGGCGGCCTGTTTCGCCATCGATTTCAGCGTGAACGAGTTCACCGTCGACAATGGCGATTTGGCCGACGCGCCCCTGCGACTCAAAGTCGATCACCATGTCTTTGCCGCCGCCAGGACGCGGAATTCGCTCGACAAAGCTGTTGAGCACATCCAACACGGCTTCATTGCCGAGCGATCCGCTTTTGACCACGGCATCCGAATCGGGGCGGGTGCGCACCTGCGTGGACAACACAAGCGCAACCAATTCATCGGCATTGACGGGGCGCACGGCCACCCCGTTCCAGCCCATTTGCCGCGCGTGCACTTCGGCCGCGTCCTGCTGACTGCGCAAAATCACCGCGACAAAGCCAAAAGCTTGGCCCGTGGTCTGCAGCGATTGCGCCAATTCAACGGTTTGCGCCAACTCGCGGCGGGCCGATACCACCACCGCGCAGGTGCTAGCTGCTGTTGCTGAATTTTCCAGCAATTGTGCTAGGACCGCTGCCGAATCGCGAACGGCCTGCGCGCTCAAACCGGCTTGCACCAAATCGAGCGCGAGCATGCCCGCTTCGATCGGATCATCGGCGATCACAATAACGGGCGGATTTTGTTGAGCACTAGCCATGTGGATTCAGCCTTGCGCCCCAAGGCAGCAAGTTGGATGCGCCCCTGCGAGCGCACCGCACCATGCCAGACCCGAGGGCTGCCCGCAACCACTTTTCGCGTCTACCGACCACACCCGTGCTGTGGCAGCTGGCGCTTCTGGATTACAGGTCGCCGATCTTGCCGAACAACATGAACGAAATCACCAGCGAGTAGATGACCAGCGATTCAATAATCGCCAACGCCAGCAACATGTTGGTCTGCAAGGCGCCGGCGGCAGCCGGATTGCGGCCAATGCCTTCAAGCGCTGCGGCAGCCGCACGACCCTGGCCAATGCCACCGCCCGCGGCTGCAATGCCCAAGCCCAAACCAGCGGCGATAGCCGCCGCCATTTTGACGGAAGCTGAATTGTCAGCAGCGCCAGTCACTTGGGCAAACGCCGGCACGGCGAACAAACACATAGTCGACACAAAGGCGAAAGCGGACGCCGCGAAACGCTTGAGATTCATGAGATTCCTCCAGAAAAAATCACGGCCGCAGCCGCTCCGGTAAATAGGCCCGTCCATGACAGGCCGTTGGACTAACACACAGAAAAACACTGGATACACATGCAGTTGACTGCGCGGCTTGCCAAATCAATGGTGACCGTGCGCCCCTTCCTTAGCGGGGTGATGTTCCACCGCCATTGAAAGATAAACCGTTGATAACAAGACAAAAACCAATGTTTGCACGCACACCACCAGCAAGCCCAGCGCCATGACCGGCAGGGGCAGCAGCGGGATGTGAAAACCTAGAAATATCTCCATGACCTTGTGATCGCCGTACATATTGCCCAAAAGGCGCAGCGACAATGACACCGGTCGGACGCAGTGACTGATGATTTCGATAACAAAAATCAGGGGCGCTAGCGCCAGAATCGGCCCGGCAAAGTGCTTGGCATAGCCAATCGGCCCCTGAACGCGAATGCCGGCAAAATGGGTAGCGGCAAAAACCGTCAAACCCATCACGATGTTTGTATTGAGGTTGTCCGTTGCAGGCGCACCACCGGGAATCAGGGCCAAGAAATTCATCGTAAAAATATAAAGGGCCAGCGTGCACACCAGCGGAAAATGCCGCCGCGCTTCTGCCGCGCCCATGGCATTTTTCATCAAATTCCACACGCCGCCGATCATCAGTTCAAAGATCAACAGCGGTGAAAACTTGCGCTCCGGCAGTACGCCCGCATCGACTGACGCTGCCAGCCTGCGCCGCGCCGCAAAAGCGCCGCCCATGACGATCAGAAACGCGATGGCCGCCATGAACACGTGGGTCAAATGGCCGTTGTCTGCGTATTTCAAGCCCTTTGCTGTTTTTTCGCTCTTGTCACCAAATACTTGGCCGATTTTTTCTTTGACCGCGTGTTGTTCGTGGCCGTCCCAAATCAGGCTCATCCAGCTGAAATCTTCCGCGTGCACATGCGGCGTCGTTGCGTGTTCCCCAGTTTTATCACCAGTTTCATGTGCTTGTTCGGCATTTGCGTGCTCCGCAGCATGGATTTCATGCGGCACGTCAGCGCGCGCTGGTCCGGCGCACAACAACAGCGTTGCGGCGATCGCAGACGCGAAAAAACGCGTCATTCTGCGAAGCTGGGCCTTGCCAACTGCGTCCAACGACGGATTCAAAGCGGATTCAAAGCGAACTTGCAGCGACATCACGGCGACTCCAACTGCGAAAGAGCATGGTTTTCTGGCGGTTGCGGCGCAATCTGCTGCGACGGCGGCGCATCGTTGGTTTTGGGCTGTCTGAGCACGACCAGCACCAAGCAAATTGGCGCCAAACTCAGACCCACCAACAAGGTAAGTGCATTTGGCTTAAGCGCCAGCAAAATAACGGCAATTGCAAGGCCAACCAGCAAAAATTTGCCCATCAGCAAACCGATCGCGCCGTTTTTCGTCCGCGTCTCACCCGACACCAGCCGCTGCGTCACCATCGCCAACCCGCGGAAATTTAAAGCGCCGATGAACGCCCCGAGCACAATGCCCATCCAGTGTGGGCGATCGGCCAGCGCAAACGTCAAAAGCAAAGCCAACAGAGCCACGACGGCGTGCAGTCGCTCCACGTTTTTGACCATGGTCTTTGCGGCGATCATGCGATGATGCGCTGACATCGTTGCATTTTCCGGTTCCATCTTGGGCCCAATTGCGTTTTTGTGGCGCTCAATTCCCGTCCTGCGGGCCGCATTGGCCGGCAGGTTGGGGGCATACTCGATTAAATCGCCAACTTTCATGGCTTTGGCGGGTTCAATGCAAAGGTCTGCCCGCCGCGTGGCGCGCTAACTAACATGCGATTCTGATCAGGTCAACCTAAGGCAAAGGCCGCCGCTGAATTGACAAGCGCGCCAGCGCTCTGCATCTTGCGCGTGCCTTGATTTGCACAGGTCGTTGATGCCGGCGCGCCCCCAAGAAATTGCTGAGCCTCTGAACGGGTTGCCTTGGGGCGATCTGGTCGCGCAAACCGTGGCGCGTCGTCGCCTCTGGTTGGGCTGGATTGGCGCCGAAGCCGCGTTGCTCGCAGCGCTTTTGTTCTTTGCCGCTGCCGGTCTTGGCGCGGCGATCGTCGTGAGTACCAAGTTGGCTGAGGGCGCGGCGCCGGCCTTGGCTTCAGCGGCGACAACCGTCGGCGTGTTGTTGTCACTGTGGCATTTTGCGGCGCGTTGGTGGACCTCGCGCAATTTGGCGGCTTGGGCAGCCGATCAAGTGTTGCACGCAGCTGACGATCGCGAGCTTGCGGAATTGCTGCGTTCTGCCATCGAGATCGCCCAGCGCGCCCAGTCGATCAACGCCTTGCCCATCGGGTCGCCGCGCCTCATCGAACGCACGCTGACCCAAGCGACGGCGCACCTGCCAGACCTCGATCGAGCGCGGCTACAACTGCGCGGTCGCGTTGGCCAATTTGGTTTGCTGTTGCTGGTGTCGCTGTTGGCTTGGGTGTGGTCCGCTTGGTCAGCGCCTGCGATTTGGCGGCAACTTTTGCGGCCGCCGCCGCCGTCGGTGCCCATCGCGCGCGACGTGGGTACTTTGGTCAGCGATCTGCGGGCGCATTTGGAACCGCCGACCTATGCCCGATCGGTCGTGGCGGCGCGCGAAGAAGAAGGCAGTGACTGCACGATCTTGCGCGGCGGGTTGCTGCGGATGACCGCTGCACCGCTGACCGGATTTGAGGTGCGGCAAATCGAAATCGGCGGATCCAGTGGCACCCGCCCAGACCTCCTGCCTCTCACAGCGCGGGCAGACAGCCGCGTGCAATGGGAACGCGCGGTGCTTGAACCGCTGCGCTACCGCTACCGCGGCGTGGATGCCAACGGCAATCCCGTGCGCGAACAGACTTGGCGTGAGGTGCGTTTGTTGCTCGACGCGCCGCCCAAAGTGGCCATTCGCCAGCCTCAAGGAGAAATCGAAGTGCATGCCGGCCAAAGTTTGATCATTGACGGCGAGGTCAGCGATGACATCGGTCTGTCGCTGGTCAATTTGGTGGTGGCCCGGCCGACTTCGGGCTTGGATCGGCGGCCGATCGCCTTGCAGCCGCACGAAGGTGCGCTTGGGCTACTGGGGATTCAACTGGAATTGCATGAAACAATTTCAGTGGATGCGCTGCAGCTGCGCCCCGGCGAAGTGGCGCTGGTGCATTTGGAAGCGAGCGACAACAATCCGCTCGAAGGGGCGCGGCGCTCGGAGTCCGTTAAATTGCGCATCCGCATGTTTTCGCCGGACCGTCAACACGCTAAGAATCTGGAGCAACTCGCGATGGCCGCCGATGAATGGACGCTGCATCTGGCCGAACGGCTGGAGCGCGATCCATCGCTGCGGCAGGCCAAGCTGGATGTTGCTTTGAAAAATCGCGATGAATTGGCGACTTCTGAGCAGCGCGGCCTTGAATCGCTCAAGGCGCTGCGGCAGCGCGTGGCCGATGACGTGTTGGGGCGAAGCCAGACTTCGGTCGATCTGCAGGAAATTGAAAGAATTTTGGTCGAGGCGCTGACCGACGAAACGCGCTCGATCTACCGCATGGACACAGCAGCGAGCGGTTTTGCTGGGACGCAGCATCTTTACGCGCTGCAACGCCAGCACGCTTTGGTAATAGCGTCGCAGGAACAGGCAGTTGACGCGATCGCTGCGCTGGCGTTGCAAGAACAGCAAAGCGCGTTGGCCCGCGATGGCAAGTCGCTGGCAGAGCAGGAAAAACAGTTGGTTTCGACGTTGGAAAAGTTAGCCGACAGCCAATCGCCGGCGCTAAGCGCTGAAGCGGAGCGGATGCTCGACGGCGTCGAACAGCAGCTCGATCGCATGGCCGCCGCGGCACAGAAGCAAGTAAAAATGCTACCCTATGAACATTTGAACCGCGAAGGCCTGGACCCACAAGGTTTGCAACGCGATCTGTCCGATCACCGCGCGGTGCTGGCTGAAATCCGGCAGCTTCTGCGTCAGGGCAAAATGCGCGAGGCGCTCGAGCGCATGCGGGCCTTGCAGGAGCAAATGTCTGGAACCCTTGCGGATTTGCAACAGGGCGTCGACAGTCAACGCACGGCCGAGGAAGCGGCATTGGAAAAGTTGGTCGCCGAATTGCGCCGCGGTATCGCAAAAACCCAGCAGGGTCAGGGACATTTGCGCGATGAATTGCGCGAAAGCAGTGAAGAGCAGCAGCGCGCCACGGCCGAACATTTGCGCAACGCCCGCAACAACTTGCTGCCACAAGTGGCTGAATTGTTGCAGGAAGCTCGGGATGCCATTCGGCCGCAGCGCCTGAGCACTGCGGAACTGCGCGCCAACCGCAGCATGGCTGGGGCGCGCACCGCGATTGGCACGGCGCTTGGCGCGCTTGAACACGCGCAGCTCGACAACGCATTGCAAGCATTGATGGAGGCAGAAGATCTGCTGGCTGCCGCGCGGCGCGTGCTGGATGCCGACGATGACGTCGACGCCAAGCACGCCGCTGCCGACGCGGCGCGTTTGGCCCAAGGCGCCGATCGGGTGCAGCGCGCTGCCGCCAAACTGCGCGAAGCGCTGCCGTCACCGATGGCCCTGCTGCGGCCGCCCGTGCGGCAAAAACTGGATAGTCACGCCAACACCCAAGAACAATTGCGCAAAGCCTTGGAAAAGCTGCGGCAAAAATTGGCCGACGCTGGCGAAGATCACCCGGCGCTGCAGCGGCAAGTCGGTGAAAGGATGGACCATGCCTTGCAAACCATGCGCGATACCACGGAATCGCTGCAGCGCTTTGATGCGCGGCAGGCTTTTGAGCAGACGGCGGAAGTTTTGGATGCGCTGGAACGCGCGGCGCAGATATTGGAAAACCAAGGACAAAGTGGCCAGAAGTCGCGGGTCGACGGTGAGATGCAGGGGATCGACAGCGGCGACGAAAAAGTGGAACTGCACGCGGGCAATCAAGGCGATGGGGTCGAGACGTTTCGGCAAGAGGTGTTGCGGGCCATGCAGCAAAAAGCCCCGCCGAGCTATGCCGAGCGGCTGCAGCGCTATTACAAGGCTGTGGCGCACTAGATTTTCCAGATCTTGACATCCTTGCCGTGCAGCCTTTGTTGATGGCGTCGTCAACGAAATCGCGCAACTGCGCGCGCCATTGGTTTGCGCGCTTTTGCCGCAACCGCCGCCAAGTCTGCTGAAAACCAACCAAACGAGGGCACGATGCAACCGAATAAACTCACAACCAACGCGCAAATGGCCCTGAAACTGGCCAGCGAGGAGGCCATCCGCCGATCGCATCAAGTACTGGAACCTGAACATCTTTTGTGGGCGCTGACCGGCAATGTAGAGGGCGTTGTCAAGCCACTTTTACAGCGCATGGAAGTGCCGATCGATCCCCTGCGCGCTGAAATGGAAGTGGCGCTGGCCAAGCTGCCCGCGGTCAAAGGCCAGACGCAGGGCTTACTTGCGTCAGATCGCCTCAATGCATTTCTGGAAGAAGCCGACAGTGAGCGCGGCAAGTTCAAAGACGATTACGTTTCAACCGAGCACCTCTTGCTGGCATTGCTGGCCGATCGCAAGGGCGCGGCCGGGCGCGCGCTGCACGACCGCGGAATCACGCGGGAAAAGTTGTTGGCCAACTTGAAACCGTTGCGCGGCAGCCAGCGCGTGTCGAGCGAGGATGCGGAGTCGAGTTTCGCCGCTTTGGAGAAATATTCGCGCGACCTCACGGCTGTAGCCGCGGCGGGCAAGCTAGATCCGGTGGTCGGGCGCGACGACGAAATTCGCCGCGTGATGCAGGTGCTGAGCCGCCGGCGCAAGAACAATCCAGTGATCATTGGCGATCCTGGCGTCGGCAAAACGGCGATTGTGGAAGGGTTGGCGCAGCGCATCGTCGCGGGCGACGTGCCCGAGGGCCTCAAGGGCAAGAAATTGCTGGCTTTGGATCTGGCATCGATGGTCGCAGGCAGCAAGTACCGCGGTGAATTTGAGGAACGCTTGAAGGCGGTGCTCAAGGAACTGTCGGATTCCAACGGTGAAGTGATTCTTTTCATTGATGAATTGCATAACCTCGTCGGCGCGGGCAAGGGCGAGGGCGCCATGGACGCCGGCAACATGCTCAAACCGGCGTTAGCGCGCGGTGAGCTGCGCTGCATTGGCGCGACCACGCTGGACGAATTTCGCAAGTATATTGAGAAGGATGCGGCGCTGGAGCGGCGTTTTCAGCCGGTGTTTGCTGATGAACCGTCGGTGCCGGATACGATTTCGATTCTGCGCGGGCTCAAGGATCGCTATGAGGTGCATCATGGCGTGCGCATTCAGGATTCGGCGTTGGTGGCGGCGGCGACTTTGTCAGATCGTTACATTTCCGATCGCTTTTTGCCGGACAAAGCCATCGATTTGATCGACGAAGCGGCGTCGCGGTTGCGGATTGAAATTGACAGTTTGCCGACGGAAATCGACCAGTTGCAGCGGCGAATCCAGCAGTTGGAGATCGAACATCAGGCGCTGTCGCGCGAAAAGGATGAAGCTTCGATCGATCGACGCGGCAAGATTGAAAGTGAAATGGCCGAGTTGAAAGAAACCGCGATGGCGCAAAAAGCCTTGTGGCAGCGGGAGAAAACGCTGATCGACGAATTGCGCTCGGGCAAGGAAAAACTGGAAGAACTGACCATTCAGTTGGAAGCCGCTGAACGGCGCAATGATTTGGAACAGGCGGCCAAACTGCGCTATGGCGATATTCCCAATCAAAATAAGCTGATAGCTGAAGGTCAGGCCAAGCTGGCCTTGGCGCAAAAAGACGGCAAAATGTTGAACGAGGAAGTGTCGCCCGATGAAATCGCTAAAGTAGTGTCGGCTTGGACGGGGGTGCCGGTCAATCGGATGCTCGAAGGCGAAATGCAGCGGCTGATCAAAATGGAGGATGCGCTGCGAAAACGCGTTGTGCATCAAGAGGAAGCGATTACCGCGGTGGCCAATGCGGTGCGGCGATCGCGTTCGGGCTTGCAGGATCCGAACCGGCCGATCGGCTCGTTTATTTTTCTCGGACCGACGGGTGTCGGCAAAACGGAATTGGTCAAGGCACTTGCGCAGCAGTTGTTTGACGACGAAAAGGCCATGATTCGCATCGATATGAGCGAATATATGGAAAAACATACGGTTGCACGCCTAATCGGTGCGCCGCCCGGTTATGTCGGCCACGAAGAAGGAGGGCAGCTGACGGAGCCCGTGCGGCGTCGACCTTATGCCGTTGTTCTGTTTGATGAAATTGAGAAGGCCCACCCCGATGTGCTCAATATCTTGCTGCAGGTGCTCGACGATGGGCGCTTGACGGATTCACTGGGGCGCACGGTCGATTTTCGCAATACCCTGATTTTGCTGACATCTAACGTCGGCTCCCACGCGATTCTGGAAGCGTCGACGGATGCGACCGATGCCAGCCGCGACGCCGCGGTGCGCACGATTGTACAGGAGGAACTGCGCAAGCATTTTCGGCCGGAATTCCTCAACCGTATCGATGAGATCGTGATCTTCAACAGTTTGCGCCGCGAGGACATGAGCCACATTGTGCAAATTCAACTGGAGCGATTCAAAAAACGTTTGGACGATCGGAAGTTGACCATGACAGTCACCCAAGAAGCCTTGGACATGCTGGCGAACAAAGGCTACGACCCGCAGTACGGCGCCAGACCGTTGAAGCGCACGTTGCAGACTTTGCTGGAAAATCCATTGGCGATGGAACTTTTGGCCGGCAAATACCCGTCGGGCAGCCATATTGTCGTGGACGCAGGACGCGACTCGTTGAAGTTTGCCATGGTAGACTGATCTGGGGACAGGTATTGCCAATTTCCGCAGGAAACTGGCAATACCTGTCCCCGAAATAGAAACGAATGTGCAACCGCAAGAACTGGCGATACCTGTCCCCGAAATATGAACGAATGTGCAAAAGATGCTCTTTTCTTGATCGCGCGCAGGGGCAGTTGCAACCTAAACGCATGAAGCACTTGCAAACCCATCGGCGTTCTCAAATTGGTTCAACCCTGCTAACGCTCGGCGCGCTTTTGCTGTCGGCGTGCGCTGGCGCCCAAGGAGCGGGTGCCGCGCTTGGTGCGGCAAAAGAGGTAGGTATTTCCTACGTTACCGATGGCCCCAATGACCGAACGTGGACTGTTGGCGGCGTGGTCGCCAAATTTCATCGCTCAACCCGTGAACTTTCCAGTCGCTTTGCTTTTGGCTGCACCGGCAACGTCCAAGGCAGCACGTGGACGCTTCTAGCGCACGAGGCAAACGGCCAACCGTGGCGCGCAAGCTGCGACGGCAGCGCCTTCATGCTCGAAACCGAACGCGATTTGTGCAGCGCGACCGTCAGCGAACCGACAGCCGCTCAATGCGCGATTCAGGGCTTGGATCCGGTCGTGCGCACGGAGGGCTTTCGCTTGGAATTAAACGCCGTTGCGGGCGAATCCAAGCTCGGGCGGGTGTTGTTTCCGAGCGGCGTCATCGCCATCGAACGCGGCACTGCTGCGCAAGATCCCTTTGAAATTCCAAGTCAATTTGTCCTCAAAGCCCAAGGTATGGCCTTGGCCCTGTTGCAAACGCGGCCCAGTCAGCGCTTGCAGGTGCGCGCAGACTTGGACGCCAGCCAGCAACGCGCCATGGAGCGAGCGGCGCTGCTGATTTTAGTGGAAGCGGCGCAGACAGGGCCAAATTTGCGCGGGATTTCACTGTATCCGCCGGCGTGGGCCCAGTCCAGCGGCGGCGTTGGCGCGGCCAGCGCGACCCCGTAAACACCGCAATCTGGGGACAGGTATTAACAATTTCCTGGGGAAACTGTTAATACCTGTCCCCGAGCCGTCTAACGAACAAACACCGCAAAATCGTGGGCCACGCCGTTGGCTTGGCCCCAGTTGGCGCCACCGCAGGTACCGTCGTTGCAGGTGTTGGCGCCTGGGCCGAAGGTATCGGTGCCAAAATAGCCATCGCCTTGCGAGCAGCCGCCCCAGCCAGCTTGCGCTTCAGAAGTGGTGCGAAAGGCGCTGCCATTGCAAGCGTGTCCGGCATAAGTTTGCCCAGCGCAACAGTAATTCTGGTCATGCCAGTTGCCCAACCCGCCGCCGACATTGTCGGACGGCTGCGATTCCGCCGAACCGAGGCGGTCGCCGTCGGGGGCTCCGCCCGCTTGGCCGCTGACGCATTTGCCCGGGACCGAGCAGTGGTTCGCGTATAAAACCGTGGATTTGCGCACCAAAGTTTCTTTGACCGAAACGCCGGCCAAATCCGAGTTGCTCACCGCCGTGCCGAGCACCGTGTTGTCCGCCCCGCCCATGTAGGTTGTCAACGGGTTGCCGTTGGGTTTATTCCATGATTTGAAGCCCTTGTAGGCGCCTTGCTCGTGAACCCAAATCATGACTTGGGTCGTGTTGCTCAGGTTCATAAACGCGGCCGTCTTTTGGTCAGCGGCAAAAGGCTTGGAAATATCACCGTATAAGTTGGTATCGGTCCAAAGCGCGTTGGCCCACCACATGACGTGGCCGTCGGACGTGTCCAAATTTAGGGCCAAGGTCCAGCCGCCGCCGTCGGTGGACATATCGCAATAGGCTTGGTACGGCGCGATGTTGCCTACGCCGTCCGGATCGATCCAAATCAGGCCGCTTTTGGTACCCGGCACTTTGCTCAGCATGTCTTTACAACTGGCCGCCGGATCGTTTTGGGTGCCGGTGGTGACCACGCAAAGGTTGTTCTGGCAGGTGCCTGCGGCACAAAAGCTGCCCGTTCCTGGACAAACACCGAGATCGCCGCAGTCATCGGCAATTCCTTGACCGCATGCGAACAGCGCCGGGCCTTGGCAGACGCCGCCACAGGTCTTGATCTTTTTCCACAAGGTGCCGTTGCAATACCACATTTGGTTATTAAAATTGCCAAGTTGTCCGCTTTGTTTGGCCGTGCAGGGATTGATTTTGGTGTCGATGGGGGCAATTGCGGCGTTGCTCAGCAAAGATCCCTGTAGATCCAAACCTTTTTTGATGGCAACCGCGCCGTCGACCGTGCCGCCTTTGGTCGACAAGAAGCCATTGGCGACGTTCGGATCCAGTTGATCCAGCGTCACACAGCCTGAACATTGCAATTCCTGCGCGGCCACGGCGAGATCGGCGGTTTTCGCTCCCACAGCTAGTTTGGCTAGATCGGCGACTTTGGCGCTGTCTGCGGTTTTGGCGTGCACGGCCTCATCGGTGGGGCCGCCTTTGCTGCTTGATCCCGCGTAGTTAAAATTGACGTGTTTGGCTTCAATGGCGTTTGGGCCAATTTGACCGCCTGTGACGCAGCCGGTGCAGTCCAAACCCGAAGCAACTGTGGCCGTATTGGCCAAGACGGCATAGGGCACCCGCAACAGCGGCTGTCGCGGCAATTCTGGATCGCCGCCGACTGTGACGCCGACCCACATCGGCTTACCGCCGATGAACACAGCACTATCGAGCTTGACATTGGCTGCACCCAGCACCGTTGAAATCACTCCACCCTGCGCCGGAATCGCCAAAAACAGCTCCTGCCACAGCGGTGGACCGCCATTGGCCTGTTCATACAAACCAATGGCCATGGCGTAAGTGCCATCTGCGGCTGGACCGCCCCCCTGCGAGGTCAGGCGCCCTTGCACACCGATTTGCACCGGTTCGGCGAAGGCCAGCGCAGCCACTGGCAACGACAAGGCCGCGAGAAATAGCTGCAAAATCTGAACTTGCCGAAATTTTTGCATAGCCTGCCTCGCATTTGGCGACTCAAGGGTCACGCGTTGCTGCGGTCGCCGTCGCCGCACGATCGTCAATCTTTGTAGCATTCACCGGCTGTTGCGGCAAATTAGGCTGGCGATTCAAATCGATTCAGGGTTTGGTCAGCGCCAACATCGCGTAATCGCCATTTTTTCTGCCAATGACTTCTTGCACCACAAAGCCTGCGCTTTCGGCCATAAATGCCAGATCGTCGGGTGTATACAAGCAATGTTCGCGAAAATGTTGCAAAACATCAGCGTCAAGCGCTTCGCCCTTCCTGTAGCGCCGCAGCGGTTGGTGCACCCAGTCGTAGATCAACATCGCGCCGCCGCCGCGCAGCAAGCGATGGGTGTCACGCAAAAGTGAAATGGGATCAAGCAGTTCATGCAAAACCATCACCGCGACCGCAACATCTGCGTAGCCATCGGGCAACGGTAGCGGCTGGGCCAGATCGGCGGTAACTAGGGTAATTTCTAATGATTGTGCGATTTCTTGCGCCGCTCGCAGCATCGCCGGTTGGTACTCAACGCCCACGATCTGCGCCAGCGGATGGGCGCGGCGCAGCGGCCCGAATAAGCCACCCGGTCCGCAGCCCAAATCGACCACACGGCCTTGCTGCGGCAGCGCCGGCGCAATGTACTGCTGCCAGACGCCCCAAAACACAGGCGTAAATCGTCCGGCGGCGGTTTGCTGCATCAGTTGGGCAAAATCTTCAAAATCGCCGTGGTGGCCGTGCAGGTGGGTCAAAGTGTCGGTCATGCGCGCTTTCCTGTGGTCATGTTGCATATTGCCTTGTTATTTTCGGTGCTTGAGGCCCATGTGGCAGATCGGGCATTTGCCGTCGCCTTTGTCCATTGACGCGTAATGCACCGTGCCCATGTCACAATACCAAGCATTTGCAGGGATTTGCGAAGGGCGCACCGGCGGATCAAACCGGCTACCGGGGGCAGTCAGGGTGACTGGCTGCGGCGCGTTGGTGCAGGCAACGGGCAGGCAAAGCAGCAAAAAGATCAGCCATTTCATGACAAATTTCCTTCTATTCAGCATTGAGCAGGACTTCGGCGTCAAAGCCTTCCTCACCATAAGCACCTGATTCCACAAGCGTCTGACCGCGACGCCGCAGCCTTGCCGTTGCACGCAACAACTGCCGCATCACGCCGCGGCAATCGATCGACGTGTCAATTTGCAGATACCCCAAGCCGCTGTGCGTGGCCAGCACGCGCAATTTTTCGCAGTGCGCCTGCATCAACTGGGCGTAGGTATTTTTCACCAGCCGCGGGTCGATCAGACGTTTGCTGTCTTTTTCCAAACAATGCAGTTGCGTCGGGCCAAAAAAATCCAGATCGCGTTCGCGCGGGTGCAGCGTATGCAAAAGCATCACGTCCAACCCCGCGCGCCGCAAGTCGTACAGCGGTGCCACGGCCAGTTTGGGCTCCATGAGCACGTCAGAAGCCACCACGACAATGCCCTTGCGATCCAAGCCGCGCCACGAACTAGCGCCCAACGTGTCCAGACCGGCTGCGCCGCCGGGTTCCAGTTTTTCCAATTGCGCGCAAAGATTTGCAAAATGCCGCAAACCGCCCGCGGGTGCCAAGTTGAGTTCGGGCCGACCGATGACCAAAAGAGCGACGGCGTCGCCCTGACGCACCAAAATGAGGCCCAAAGTCGCGAAAATCAGCCTGACCGCGTCGAACTTGTCGCCGCCACGCAGATCGGCAAAGCCCATGGACGCCGACGCGTCAATCACAAGGGTAAGGGATGCATGGACTTCTTGCTCATACCGCTTGACGTAATAGCGGTCGGTGCGCGCATAGGCTTTCCAGTCCAAATGGCGCAAATCGTCACCGGGCGAATATTCTTTGTGCTCACTGAACTCGACGCCGCCACCGCGGCGCAGCGAGCGGTGCAAGCCGCCCGGCTGTCCATCATCCACTTGCCGTGCAGGCAGTTGCAGAGGCCCAAGGCCGGCCAAAACCTCTTGGGCGCGCTGCGCCAGCGTTTGCACCGCCGCGTGATCGTCGCCGAACCAATGCAGCAAATGCCCAGGTTTTTCATGCAAAGCGTCGTGGCCGCGCGGGGCGGGCATGCGCTCCAACGCGCTGCGATCGCGCAATTTGATCACGGGCAGGTTGGGCTTTTTGGCGCCGTCGGCCGACGCAAGGGCACGCCGCCGTGTGGCTTGCAGCCACCGGCCCACACCACCCCCAAGGTCACCCGCACCGCGCGCCATGGCTGCCTTTTTCGCCTGAGAGCGTGTGAAAAAACCTTTTCACCGCTCTCAAATGGGGTCTGGTGTTAGCAATTTCTGCCGATCGACCAGCCGCCTGCTCCGATTCAATTGTTTAACCTCTATAACATCATTAACTTACGAAACGGGCACGCAGAAACTGCTAAGACCTGACCCCGCTCAGCAGCTGTGAAATGGATATTTCACAGCCTCTGAGAAAGTCGCCTAAGCCGTTATGTTTGCCGGCATTTCTGCGATCAGCCGTTCAATGAGCTTGCGGCCGTCCATGCCTTCGGCTTCGGCGCGAAAACTCGGTACGATGCGGTGGGCCATCACGGCCACGGCCAACGCCCGCACGTCATCCAAACTAATGGTCGCCCGCCCCGCCAGCACGGCCCGAGATTTTGCTGTCAAAATAAGGCATTGTGATGCGCGCGGCGAAGCCCCATAAGCAAGCATCGGCCTCAAACTTTGCGGACACAGCACGTCCTCGGGACGGGTCGCGCGCACCAAGCGCACGGCGTACTGCAGCACGTGTTCTGCCACCGGCACTGCGCGCACAAGAGCTTGAATACGCAAGACTTGTTCGCGGGTCAGCTGCGGCTCAATTTGCAGTTGCTCCACGCCCGTTGTGCGCCGCACAATCTCCAGTTCTTCATCCATGCTCGGATAATCAAAGTGAATCGCCAACATAAAGCGATCCAGCTGCGCTTCAGGCAGCGGATACGTGCCGTGCTGTTCGATGGGATTTTGCGTCGCCAGCACCAAGAACGGCTCCTGCAACAGGTGCAACTGCCCGCCGACAGAGACTTTTCTCTCCGCCATGGCTTGCAGAAGCGCCGACTGCGTCTTGGGCGGCGTGCGGTTGATTTCGTCGGCCAGTAAAATGTGCGCGAACACAGGGCCTTTTAAGAAACGATAAGCCCGATGCCCAGTTGCGCGCTCCTCCTCCAGCACTTCAGTGCCGGTCACGTCCGACGGCATCAGATCGGGCGTGAACTGAATGCGGCCAAAATCGAGTTGCAAAGTTTCTGCAAGCGTTTGAATCAGCAACGTTTTTGCCAGGCCCGGCACGCCGATCGACAGGGCATGGCCATTGGCAAACAGCGCCGTGAGCAGCAAGTCGATGACCGCATCCTGACCGACGATGCGTTTGCCAATTTGATTGAGCACGTCCAAGCGAGATTGTTTTGCAAAATCAAGAGTTTGCAAATCATCCATTTGGGCCGCGGGCGCCAATTGTTCGCCAAGACTGTCGTTCATGGGCGGATACTCATTTTTTAGGTTGCGCCGTCAATCTTTGGCGGGTCGCGGACGCGGTGGACGAAAAGCCAGAGATAACACAAGCGTCGGTGCGATGTCGACAGAGCCATTGTCGTACATTGTGGTTGCCTGCAATTCCGCCGCCCAGCCGATGGCGCTGTCCGCGGCCACGTGCCGATAACGCAACGTTGGGCTTAGCAAAGGCAAAGTCGGGCTGGCGCCACAGTCTTCATCGGCGTGACAACCGCGCGGTCGACCCATCGCCACACCAGCCCCGACCACGGCGTCCAGCGCGGCATCTTCGCTTTGCCACAAGGGATGGGCCACACGCAATTGCGCAAAACCAAACACACTTTTTCCTGATACGGCCCCAGCCGCCACGCCCAAGCGCCATTGCGGCGCAAGGTCGAGATCGATCGCGAACTGGCCGGCCGGTGCCGCGTAAACCTCGGTTGTGCTGCCTTTGAGCACGATCAAACTGGCTGCGGGACCGAAATAAAACCCAAAGTCACGTGCTTCATCGCGCTGGGCACGGGCTGGCGGCGGGAAACGCGGCAAGTCTTCAACTTTGGCTGGTGGCGCAGGTAGTTGCGGCTGATGCTCCAACTGCGGCGTGAGATCCAACTCGGCCTTATGCGCTTGCAAAAGCGCGGCCGCATAGTCCTGATACACGTTGGGCGGCGTACTGGCGCGATCCAGACGGTGCTGATCGGACAGGGCAATCCAAGCAGCAAACGCTTTGCGCGCCAAGTCGTGGCGATCCATGCGGGCGGCGGCAAAGGCCAGCAGGCGCAAGGCTTCTGCGCGGTCGGCGGTCATTTCAAAGGCGGTGTGCTCCAATGTTTGGATAACACAAGCAAAATTGCTTTGACCGTAACACGCTTGGGCCACACTCAGCGGCGAGTCGACCATGGACAGCGCCAAAACTGTTTGCGGGCTCAGCGTGGTCAGCGGCTGCGCCATGAGCAGGACGACAAAAAAACACCGCGCCGTCGGCCCAAACCGCAGCAACCCCAAGATATCGCTGAGCTGGCTGTTCTTGTTCGAGCTAGGCAGGAAACTCTTCGCCAATCGCCTTTTCAAGGCGCTCCTTGACCATGCCTTTGGCCATTTTGGCGGCAAAGCCGATCAAGTCCAGATCGACGGTCAGCGCAGCTGCTGACAACTTAAACTGGCCTTTGAAATATTTACCGCCTGCTTCCGCGCTGTTGCGGTCTTCCGACCACGTAATGGTCTGAATGAGGTCGGGCTTGGAAGCCTGAAATTTGGTCAGCAGTTTGTCCATGCGTGTGCGCGCATCTTCAATGGAATAATTGTGCGCGCGGCTTAGGCTGATATCGGCCATCGGTGGCTCCTGAGATGCGGGATATCCGCTGTGAAATTAAGGTTTTGGTACTGGTGCTGCGGTTGCGGGTGTCGCGGCCCCCACGGTGTCGCGAAAGGCGCGGAAAAAACCAATGCGTTGTTCGCCGCGGTAAACTTCGCCAAAGATTGTATCTTCACCCACTGTGCCGCGATACGTCCGCGGATCTGCCGCGTCGGCGCTTTGTTCACAATTGGGCCGGTTGGCGTCGTAGGTCAGTTCAAATTGGCGCAAACGCCCCAATTTAAAAGTGCAAATCTGTAAAGCTTCAAATGCCTTGCCATTTTCTTTGGCCTTGACGCTGCCCGATGCGCCATCTTCATGCACATGCAACGTCAACTGCACCGCTTGGGTGCCGCCGATATCCAGCGTGCCTTGCCACGTACCGACTTGCGGCGCACCGCAGCCGGCCAAGACTAAAAACAGCAGAAATCGGATTTTTAGGGCCATTGCGGGCATCGACTTTGCCGACGGCGTCGGCCTGCGAAACAAAGGTCAGTCACAGGGCGCATAATATAGAAGCAATCGCGTAGCGTGTCGACCCACGTCGGGTTATGGACGCCGCGCAA
The DNA here is from genome assembly GCA_945889325.1 of Klebsiella pneumoniae. Taxonomy (GTDB): domain Bacteria; phylum Myxococcota_A; class UBA9042; order UBA9042; family UBA9042; genus CAMDBH01. The sequence continues at coordinate 19,643 of CAMDBH010000019.1, read as the reverse complement.
AAACGCGCTACTCTGTGTGGCTGACAATGAGGTTGCTTCAATGGTGAAAAAAATTGGCCTGTTGACCGGGGGCGGCGATTGCCCGGGCCTCAATGCCGTGCTGTGGTCGGCCGTGCGCGCTGCCGACCACGTTGGTATTGAAGTGCTGGGCATTGAAGATGGTTTTGAAGGCCTGGTCGACGTCAACCGCGTGCGGCGCCTCGGTATCGCCGACGTGCGCAACATCATGAGCTTGGGCGGTACGGTGCTCGGGAGCACCAACCGCGGCAATCCGTTTCAATTTGTGCGCAACGTCGATGGCGTTGATCAAACGATGGATTGCAGCACCGAAGTCGTGCGCAACATAGAGAAATTGGCGTTGGATGGCATTGTATGCATCGGCGGCGACGGCACGCTGGCGATTGCCCATGATTTGGCAGCGTTGGGGGCTAAGGTCGTCGGCGTGCCCAAAACCATCGACAACGACTTGGCCGCGACCGACACGACTTTCGGTTTTTACACCGCCGTGGAAACGGCGATGTCGGCGCTTGATCGCCTTAAAACGACCGGTGAATCCCACGATCGCGTCATGATTTTGGAAGTGATGGGCCGCTACGCCGGCTGGATTGCGCTGCATTCCGGCCTGACTGGCGGCGCCCATTGCATCTTGATCCCTGAAATTCCATATAGTTTGGATGCAGTGCTGGCGCGCATCCGCGCGCGCTGGCAGGAAGAACGCCGCAACTTCACGTTGATCGTAGTGGCCGAAGGCGCTTTTGAACAAGGCGGCGCCGTGCACCACTTGGGCGATGCGCCGTTGGGCTCGGTGGCGCGGGTGGGCGGGGCCGCGCTGATGCTCGAAACGGCTCTGCGCCGTTCGTTTGCCGCCCACTGGGATCGACCGCAAGTTCCTGAAATCCGTACAACAGTGCTCGGGCACATCCAACGCGGTGGTGCCCCGTGTGCGTACGATCGGCTGATTTCTCTGCGTTTTGGCGCCGAAGCGGTGCGCCTCGCCCATGCGGGGCTCTGGAACCGCATGGTGTGTCTGCGCGGCACCGACATCGACAACGTGCCGCTGGGCGAGGCGGTCGGTCAATTGCATCGCGTTGATCCGCATGGGCAATTGGTGCAGCATGCCCGCGCGGTGGGCATCAGCCTTGGCAACTAATTCGCACCCCGCGCTTTTTGCACATTTGCACCGTCGGCGCGCAAATGCGACACTGCGCGCATTGGGGGTTGCTGTGATTCGTCGCTTTTTTGTCAGTATTTTGTCCGTGACTGCGCTGGCCTGCGGCGCGACGGCGCCGGGCAGTGACGGACCGGGCGCTGACGGCAGCGGCGATGGTGGTGTGTCGGCCGACGGCAGCACCGCGGCTGACCAGAAAGGCGGCGATGGCGCCGCACAATCAGATGTTATTGCACAAGAAGTGGCCCCAGACGGCGCGATGATCGTCGATGCAGTTGGCGGTTCAGATGCACCGGTCGAGCAACCAGATGGGCTGGCCGACACCGAGGTTGGCGCCAAAGACACCGGCGGTGCAGAAGTCAGCAAAGACATCAAGTCTTTGGATATCAAGGAAGTCGATGCGGGCCCTGACCCCAACGCGCCATGCACGCCGGGCGAGTCTGTGTGCTTGTCGGGCACCGTCAAAATGTATTGCGACAACCAAGACACCTGGCAGAAGGAAAACTGCGCGTTTTACGATCAGGCTTGCGTCGGCGGGCAATGTGTCGATGCGGTCTGTACACCCAACGCCAAGGAATGTTTGGGTGATTTGGTGATTCAGTGCGATGCTTCAGGCGCCGTTCCTAAAACAATTGAAGATTGTGCGGCCACAGGGCAATCTTGCGCCGATGCCAAATGCTTGGCGACGATCTGCAACCCGTACGACGACAAATGCGATGCAGACCAAGTCTATGAATGCAATGACAAAGGTACCGCCTGGGACCTGTTTGACGACTGCCCAGCCAATAGCCAAGTTTGCGTCGAAGATCCCGGCATGGGCATGGCCATGTGCACCGAGCCACCGTGCCAGCCCAATGGCAAAGGCTGTGACGGCGACAACTTGGTGCAATGCGATGCGGTCGGAAAGTGGGCAACGATCAAAGACTGCGCCGCACAGAACGAGAAATGTGTCAAAGAACTGTGTTTGGCCAAGATCTGTACGCCGTATGACAACTCATGCGACGGCGTGAACTTGATGATTTGCAATGACACGGGCACGGGTTTGGACTTCGACACCGATTGCAGCGCCAACGGCGAAGTCTGCGTTGTCGATGCCTGTGACAAACCGCCTTGCGTCCCGGGCGCGTTGGGCTGCGACGGCGACGAAGTGGTGCAGTGTGACAACGTCGGCGGCTTTGCAAAAGTCGAAGATTGTGCAGCAAAAGGCATGGTGTGTGAGGTCGGAAAATGCGCCGCGATCATCTGCAAGGGCGGCGACACCCAATGCCAAGGTGACACGATTTTCGACTGTAACGACAGCGGCACGGCTTTTATACCGGGCATCGATTGCGCTGTGAAAGGCAAGTTCTGTGCGGCAGGCGCTTGCGTGCTGCAACTTTGTTTGCCGGCAGAAATTCAGTGCAACAGCAATGACTTGCAGATGTGCGCTGGCGACGGCAAATCTTGGCAGAGCCAAAGCTGTGTCAAAGGCAGCTACTGTTCGAGCAGCGCCTGTTTGACGCCGAAATGCACTTTTCCCAGTAGTTGGCCCATCGACGTGCAAAAAGTCACCGCGTTTGATTACGCCAGCTTGGGCAACAGTTGCGATTGGACCGGCGACGGCAAGGGCGACAACGTCTTGGGTGGATTGGGCGGCACCATCACCACACAAGCATTGGCCAAGTCGATCGCTGGTGGAAAAAGTGCCATGTTTTTGTACGCTTCAGCCTACAAGACCGACGGCGGCCCGTTTGCCATCGCCAGTTGGTACGGCGCGCTAGATGCCGTCAACGCCAGTTGCGATCCGACGAGCCCGAATTTGAACTGCAAGTACAAGGTCAATCCGTTCAGTTATGTTTTCGATAAAATCGGCATTTGTCCCAGTGTCGCCAGCATGGCGGCAGCGACGGTGACTGCGGGCGCCATGGCCGCCGGCGGCAAAGGTTCCGCGGCGACAGTGGTTTTGGCCGACGGTTTGTTGGTGCTGCCGTTGACGTTGCAAAACGCGACATTCAAGGCGACTGTGACCTCGCCGGTTGCGTGGACCAGCAGCAACAAAGGCGTGCTGTGCGGCGCGGTCAGCGTCGCCAGTGTGCAAGCGGCGATCGACAATCTGCCGGCCGAAGCCTTGATCAACACCGGTTTGACCAAGGCGGGCCTAAAGAACCAAATTCAAGGCGCGCTGACGCCGGATGTGGATTTGGATGGCGATGGCAACAAAGACGCGTATTCAGCGGCGTTTACCCTGACGACCGCGCCGGGAACGGCAACAGGCATCGGACTTTAGGCGCTGTGCAAGAATAACTTGCACAATTGTCTGACAGTTTTGCTGGGGTCGCCAAGCTCACCTATGCGGTTCGCGGCTCCGGGCGTTCAAATAACTCGACCGAGTTATTTTTGCACGACTTCTTAGCCCATTTTACGCTTGGACCCGCGCGAGCGCACGTCGACGCCACCGAACATCGCCAGACCGGAAATCTTCAGCCACGGCACGTTCGGATCGGTCGGCACGGGGTCGCTGTAGCCTTTGTGGCTAAAAGCACCCATGATGCCAACCCCTTCAACAACGACTGGCACACCGTCGGGCACGTCGATTTTCGCGCCGCCAAACACGCAAGTGAAGTGAATTTCAGTCATCCCTGGCGGCAAAACGGAATCGCGCAGGTCGAATTCTGCACCGCCAAAGACACAAAATACTTGCGATTTCTTGGGCGGAACCCAGCCGTTGCCGCGCTCAAGGCCTGAAAAGATCGCCACCATGTTTGACGCTGCGGCCGGTGCCATTTCTTGGCCAGTGGTTGCTGGCGCGGCAGGCAGCGGTGGCGCTGCTGGCGCTTGCGGCGGCGCCGGCAGATCGTCCAGAAGGGTATCCAATGATTTGACATCTTTGGCTTGTTCGGCTTGCGCCACCCGCAATTCAAACGCGTCCATGTCCAAGGTGCTGTGGGTGAAATGGTCGCGCAACTTCATGACAACTTGGGCGCGGTGCAAAGACAAATCTCTGGGCGCAATTTTGGGCAACGGTTGCACCGGCACATTGGAGCGCGAAGGCCGTGTGATCGGCGCATCCGCCGGCGGCGCGGCAACTGGTGGAAGTAAGGGAACTTCCGCTGGCATCGGCGCCAGGCCATAGACGGTGACAACGGCAGGCGCTGCCGCAGCTGCCACGACCAATTCAAACGATGCAGCAGTTTCTCCTGTGACATCAGCCGCTTCAACGGCATACGCCCCGCTAGCAACGTCGCGAATCTGCGGATGGCGTTGCCACCATTGCATCGCGTCGTCGTCGGACCACGTTTCAAGAGCACACGCCAGCACTTGGGCGCGCAAGGCCGCTGCGCTCGCTGGGCGATCGCTCGGTTTCTTGGCCAAGCAGGCCATGATCGCGTCCTGCAAATCATCGGGCAGGGGTTGGCCGCTTCGCTCCGAAGGGCGCACAGGCGCCGAACCGACGTGGGCCATCACTTGGCGCAGTGGTTGATCACTTTCAAAAACGGGGAGTCCGGTCAAAAGCCAGTAGGCGACGCAGCCCAGGCCGTACAAATCGGCGCGGTAATCGATCGCATCGCCCAAAGCGGCTTCGGGTGCGATCCAAGCGGGCGAACCCGCGATGGTGCCTTCCGTTGTCAGGCGGCCGTCCCCTGCTTCCAGCACGGGCAGGGCCAGCCCGAAATCGACAATTTTTAGGAAATCGCGCTGCATCCCTTGGCGACAGACAAACAAATTGGCCGGTTTGATGTCGCGGTGAATGATGCCGTGGCCGTGGGCCTCACTCAGCGCCTCGCACGCTTGGGCCAGCCAATGCACGACGCGCGCGGGCGAGACTGCGCCGTGCCGCCGCACAAGCGTATCCAAATCAAGGCCATCTAACAGTTCCATGGCGTACCACAGTGACCCATCGCCCGTGACACCTAGATCGTGGACGGTCACAACATGCGGCGAGGTCAAATTCGCCGTAGCTTTGGCTTCGCGTTCAAAGCGTTTGAGCAGACGTTGGCGCGCATCGCCCGCGCCCAAAAGATCGGCGCGGATCAGCTTGACGGCAGCCGTACGGCCAAGCGTGACGTGCTCTGCCCGCCAGACTTCGCCCATGCCGCCTTGGCCAATTGCCGTCAAAAGTTTGTAATTACCAAGGATTTGTGAATCTTCCATGCGCTACAACCCCAGACGCCGCCGCAGCAGCTGTGCGACTTTAGGCTGCGTGCGCAGCAAATCCAAAGCAAATTGCGCATGACCGTCGGCGTAGCCGTTGCCGATGATCAAATCGATGTCGGCGCCGACGCCTTCGGCGCCCAAGGCCACGCGGGTAAAACTGGTCGCCATGCCAAAAAACAGACAAGTTCCACGGGGTTTGCAAGACAAAATCGCCGCCATTTCCGTGCTGGGCAAACTGGCCATGTTCACCACGGCGTCGCAGAACTGACCGTCGGTCAGCACTGCGATTTCTGCGCGCATCGCAATGGCGTCGCTGGCATCGAGCACCGCGATGGCATCGCATAAGCCGGCATCGAGCAATTCACGGCAGGGTGCCTCATACAAATCCACAGCGATCAACCGCAGATCGGGGCGAATCTGCCTCGCTGCGGCCAACGACAGCGCCCCGGCTTTGCCGGCGCCGATCACCAACAATTGCCCCAGGATCGGCAGCTTTTGCACCAAACGCGCCACGAGAGCCGGCGCTCCCGCCACATCCAGCGCGCTCAACACCAACGTGGGCGGCAGATCTTGCGGCACGACAGCGGCGGGCGCTGAGCTAGGCAGAAAAGCTTGAGCGATCACTTGCACTTGATGGGTATGGGTCTGCACCGAGACGATCTTTTCCAATTTCAGCGGCGTCAACGTCAGCGACACCAGCGTAGCAATTCGAGTTCCTTCAGGCACTTGCAGCGGACCTCTGTAGTTTTCGCCCACCGCGCGCACAGTGCCCAGCAGCATACCGCCCGAACCGGTCACAGGGTTGTGCATCTTGCCCGATCGGTCGACAATATCCTGAATTTGTTGAGCAATGCTGGCGCCGCCGCCGCGTTGTACGCCTTCCAATTGCACAAACGACGCCGCGTCGATGTTCAGCGTATCGACGTCCAACCACACTTCGCTTGCGAAGGCGGGCGAAGAATTGTCCAGTTTATCAGCGGCTTGTGGCAGTTGGCCCTGCGGTGACACAACGCGATGCAACCCAAGCGCGTCGCCGCCCGGCCGAAAATTTGCCATTGCAGCAGTCCCCAACGCAACAAGAATTAGGGCCTGTCTAACAATAAGTCATCGACACCGAGGGCGTCGATGGCGAGCTGATTTGCAGGCGGAATGAGGAAAGACATTGAAATCTCTGACCGATTGACAACGGACAAATCGGCCGTCAGCGGCGACCGAATGTATGAGTGATTGTTCGACAGGCCGTTAGTGGGTGGCGGTGCTGAATTCAAAGGCATTGGGCCCCGGTCGAACGTTGACGGAGCGCTCAAAAGCCTTGGAAGTCTGGGTCTTGCCACAGCGCACGACATGCGGGCCTATCAGCAGCCGGGTGCGCGCTTGTTCAAAACCGTGCATCTGGCCATCGATAAAGATATCCGCACCTTTGGGACAAAACACGGTGACGGGCGCGTCCGGCTCATCGCGCTCTAGCCGAACGCGCATGTCTTTGGGCATGTCGGCCCGCGACGAGGTCACCACAACGGTTTGCGGCTTAAAACCTTGTGAACTTAGGGTGATATCGATGGTGCCGAACGGCACCAGCATGCGCATCGGCGTTGGAAACGGCAATTCTTTGTTGTTGATCGCCACCATTGCGCCCGGCGGACTGGTTTCGATCATCGCTGGCGCGTGGCTGAGCTTGAGCTGATTGACGACATTTTCAATCGATCGCAAAGCAATTTCACGCTGTTCGGGATTAAGCGGTGCGCGCAACGTCTCTTGCAAATACGGATACGCTTCGTCGTATTGTTTGAGCGTGTAAAGCATCGAACCGATATTGAAAATGGCATTGGACAACGGAAAAAGCTTGACCGATGCGCGAAATTTCTCCAGCGCATCTTCATACTTACCCGCGGCGACCAATTTCTTGCCTTCTTCATTGAGGCGGTAGGCTGCGTCGTCGGATTTTTCACCGGGGCGCGGCTCATTGGCAGCCGAACCACCAGTTTGCGCTTGAATAACAGGCGCATGCAACGCAATGGCTGTGGTCGCTCCCAATGCAACCAGCGCGGTGAACAGACGGGAACCCAAGGAATTTCGCAGAAAGTGCTGCTTTTTCATGGAAAAAAATCTCCAACGTTCAAAATGGCAACGGTTGCGCCGCTGCAAGAATAGGCTGCCCGCGGCGCGGCTGCAACCACGCCTGCGGCAATGACGCAGCGCACCACCTTGCGATTCATCGAATTTGCGCGACAATCTGCCCATGCACACCGCGCCACCCCCGCTTGCGATTTTGCCGCTCAATTGGCAGCAACAGTTGCGCAAACGTCCGGGATTGCTGATCATTCCTGTGATTCTCCTGCTGTCGCTGCTGCTCGATCAGCGCATCGACCACGGCCCGGTTTTGTGCCCGTGGCGGCTGACGACCGGTTTGCCGTGTGCCGGTTGCGGTTTGACGCGGGCTTTTGTGCACTTGAGCCACGGCCATTTTCGCCAAGCGATCGCGTTCAACTTGTTGTCGCCTTTGATCTACTTCGGCATGATCGCGTGGTGGCTGTACAACAGCGCCGCGCTGCTGCTGGGCCAAAATCCGCGTGCGGTTCCGCGTTGGCTGTCTTTGCCCAGTCTGCTGATCGTGCTGAGTTATTGGCTCGGTCGCACGATTTGGCTGCTGGCCCAAGGTTCCGTTTGGCAACAAATGACAGCCAATTCGCCGCTGCTGGCGGCCATCGATCGGCTGCTTTTTTAGTCGACGATCTGACGTTTTGCGCTGGCGGATTTTGCTTGCTTTGGCGCAATGGAGTCGCTACGTTGTGGGCAACCGGAGAAGAAATAAATGGCACGCAAAGCAAAATGGACTCGGCGAGATGTGGTGGTGGGCTTGGGTGCGGCAGCTCTGTTGTCCGCTTGCAAGTCGGCGGTCGACGGTGCCGTTGTCGGCGCAGATACGTCTAGCGCAGGCGATTCAGGCCCAAGTTTGCTCGATTTGGGCGGAGCGAGCGGGGCGGACGCGGCGGCAACTCCTGACGCAACTGCCTTAAACGACAGCAGTCCGACCGATGCAGCTGCGAGCAAGGACACAGCCACTGCCGCCGATTCAGCCGATCCACCGCCCGACGCCGCGGCCGCGGATGCCGCTGCCAAGGCCGATGTTGCGCTGGGCGATAACGTGATCCCGCCGATCACTCCCAACGAATGGTATTATATTACCAGCTGTTGCGGCACACCTGACGTCGACATCAAGACTTGGAAAATGCAGGTGTTGGACCGCGGCAAAGTCGTGGGCGCGTTGGATTTTTCACAACTTCAAGCCATTGCGGGTAAAACCAAAGAACACACACTGGAATGCATCGGCACCGGACCCTACGGACAGGCGATTTCCAACGCCATTTGGACGGGATTGCCGCTGTTGGAGTTGTTTAACGTCTTGGGGATGCCGGTGCCCAAAGGTGCAAAAGCGCTGAAATTCAGCGCAGCGGATGGCTACACCACCGATTTACCGCTAGAAACGCTCAAGCTGCCGATCTGGCTGGTGTGGAAAATGAACGGCGAGCCGCTGCCGCCCAACCACGGCTATCCGGCTCGGCTGTTGGTGCCGGGCAAGTATGGCATGAAAAATCCCAAGTGGATTACGGGTATTGATTTCCTGGATGAAAATGTGCTCGGCTACTGGGAATCCAGCGGTTGGTCCGATGACGCGACCTATCGACCGAATGCGTTTATCAAAACCCCGCAAAATAATCAGGTGCTGGCTGTAAAGACCCATCGCTTGTACGGCATGGCCTATGCTGGCAGCGATCCGGTCAAGGCCGTTCACGTCCGCGTCGATGGCGGCGACTGGCAATTGGCGATCTTGGATTACGCACCCGGCAAGGACATTTGGGTGTTGTGGCACTTCGATTGGAACGCAACTTCTGGTGATCACACCCTTCAAGCGCGTTGTACCACGGTTTCTGGCGCCATGAGTTTGGACGATCCCGCGGGCACGCAGGACGCCGCCGGCTACGACGGCAGCATGCGGATCAACGTCAAGGTCAATTGAAACGGTCGATCACGGCGCAAACCACCGCCGGAGTTGCGCGGCAACCGCTTCAATTTCAGCTGGATCCAGCACGGTCGATGTGTGGTCGCTGCGCTGGGCGGCAAACCAAGTGCGTTGCTTTTTGGCGTACTGCCGATGAGCAGCGGCCAACACGTCAGCAAAATGGTCTGCATCAATGCCGTGTTGTGCTGCCAAAGCGGCCTGGCGGTATCCTAAAGCCTGCATGGCAGGCGCCGCGGGCGACAGGCCTTGTTCAAGTAAATCAGCCACTTCAGCGAGCAGCGGCGCGGCCATCTCATGCGCCCGCGCACCGATGCGCTGGTGCATCGCCTGCACTTCAGGGCGCAACTGCCAAACATAACAGGCGTAATGGTCGGGCTGCTGTTGGTGTTCACAGTGGAAATCGCTAAACGCGCGGCCTGTCGCAAGCTGCACTTCAAGCGCCCGCATGACCCTTTGACGATTGTTGACTGGCGTTTGTGCGGCATAAGTTGGGTCTACTTCGCTCAACTGCCGGTGCATCGCCACTGCGCCGCGCTGCTGCCACTGCAGCGCCAAATCGTCGCGAATAGCAGCGTCTACCGGCGGAATTTGCGCCAGACCGCGCAAAAGTGCGCGCAAATACAGGCCTGTACCGCCCACGAGGACGGGCCACTGACCGCGGCTGCGGATATCGGCGATCGTCGCTTGGGCTAGATACGCCCATTGTGCCGCATTCATGGCGGTTTCGGGCGGCTGACAATCCAACAGGTGGTACGGCAACGCCGCCAGCTCCTGGGCGCTTGGCTTGGCTGTACCTGCATAAAGGCGCTGGTAAACCTGCAGCGCGTCGCAGTTGATGGCTTCAATGGGCAGGCCAAAATCGCGGCGCAGCGCAACGGCAACCGCGGTCTTGCCGGATGCGGTCGGTCCGACGATCGCCGCCAGTCGCTGGTCAGATGGTCTGCTGGTCGGCTGATCTGGTGGTATGACCAGTTGACCAACGGTAGCTAATTGCGCTGAAACCAACGGCCGATCTCCTCAAATTTGCTGCGCATCACGGCAGTGCGGCCGTGCGCAACATACGCGGCCGGCTCAAGGCCTTGCAGCCCGCGCAACAGCGCGACGGCTTCCTGCTGTGTCATTTCATCGCCTTCGCGCACCGCGGCGTGACAGGCCAGCACCGCGGCTGTTGCCGCCGTGCGCGCGGGCGCTCCAGCCGTTGGCCCACAGGCCCGCAACCGCTGCGCAAGCGCGCGCAGCACGGGCGCGATATCGCGGCCGCGCAACGCCGCCGGTTGGGCGCGCACGCGCAGCGCGTGTTCGCCTGCCATTTCCAGATCAAAGCCCAACTGTTGCAAAAGCGAATTTTGTTCTTGCAGCAAATCCAGTTCCGCCGGTGAGAGCACAACCGCAGTCGGAATGAGCAGCCGCTGACCAGCAACCGCGCCATCTTGCAGGCGCGCCAAAAATTGCTGCAATAAAATGCACTCGTGGGCCAGGTGTTGCTCGATGACAACGAGCGAATCGGCCGTTTGACACAGCAAAAAGCGCGACCCCGCCTGCCCGATGTAGTGCAACTCAGACAAGCCGGTATTTTCTATAGGATCTGGCGGCTTGCCGGACAAATCCAACGCATCGGCAAAGCGCGGTTGCGGCGGCCGCCACGCAGGCAAGGGGCCGCGCGGACTGGCAGGCAGCCAATTGCCCGCCCGCAAATTGCGGTCGGCCACACCGGAAGAATAATCGCGGTTTGCCTTGGCCACCCGCTCCGTGTCGTCGTACCGCGCGGCCGCGGCGGCCAAATTGGGCGTCATCCATGGTGTTTGCGCCAGCATGGCCCGCACCGCGCGGTTCACTGCCGCAAACACAGTTTGGCCTGCGACAAAGCGCACTTCGGTCTTGGCCGGATGCACGTTGACATCCAGTGTCTCAGCCGGACATTGCAGTTGCAGCACGCCTATCGGATAGCGTCCACGCTCCAGCAAGCCACCGTAGGCCTGCAATACGGCATGCTGTAAGGTTTTATCGCTAACTGGCCGCCCGTTGACCAGACAAGTAAATTGACTGGGGCCGAGGTGGCTCAAGCCCGGATCACTCAACATCCCGCGCACTTGGTAGACATCGTCGTCGGCGATGGCGTGCAAACGTGGGCCGACCTCTTTGCCAAGCACAGCGAACGCGCGGCGATGAAGGTCGGAATCTACCGGATAATCGCAGACTTTACGCTCATTGTGATGAACCGTCAGGTGCACATCGGGCCGCGCCAAAGCCACCGCGTCGACAAATTTGAGCACTTGCGCCAACTCAGTGGGCGCGGTGCGCAGAAATTTCAACCTAGCGGGCACGTTGAAAAACAATTCCTGAATCACCAGTTGGGTGCCAATCTGACACGCTGCCGGCTGGTGTTGCAGCGGTTCACTGCCGCCGCCCCGCAGTTGCACGCCGATGTCCATATCGCTGCGCCGCGTGGTCATGGTGACTTGGGCAACCGACAAAATCGAGGCCAGCGCTTCACCGCGAAAGCCAAAAGTGCCAATATTCATCAGATCTTGTGCTGTGGTCAGCTTGGAAGTCGCATGGCGGGCAAAGGCCAACTGTGCGCTGGCCAGATCCATCCCAAGGCCGTTATCGACGACTTCCATGCGCTGCCGGCCGCCATCCACAAGGCGGATCTGCACGCGCGTGGCACCCGCATCCAGTGAATTTTCCAGCAATTCTTTGACCACCGACGCTGGCCGTTCGACGACCTCGCCCGCGGCAATCTGGTTGGCGACTGTCGGATCGAGCAGGCGAATTTGCGGCCAAATCGGTGTCATTTCCAAACACTGGCGATGTTGTGCTCGCGAGCCGGAGATCTTACACAGTTTTTTGCGGAATCGACAGCAGCGGCTAATTCAAGAGTGTCACACTTTTTTCCGCCGGACGCTGCATAAACGGCCCCAGCGTGCGCGGCAAAGTCGGGCTGCGCGCCAGTGTATCGCGTTCAATTTCGCCCCACTCGGGATACAGCCATGCATAAGTCTGAGCAGTTGCTGTGACTTGCATGACATAGGCCCGCGTTTGCGGAAACGGCATGGATTCAACAAACGCGTCCGTGGGCAGGTGGCCCCATTTTTTCATCCAGCCCTGCACGGCATACGGGCCTGCATTGTACGCCGCTGCCGCCGCTGCTTGGTTGTTGCGGTAAAAACTCAGCAATTGCGAAAGATACAGCGCACCGATTTGCAGGTTGGGCGCCGGTTTGAGCAGTCCCCCCGTCCCCGGCACCGGTAATTTATACAGTTCCGCGATGGACTTAGCCGCCGACGGCAGCAATTGCACCAAACCGTAAGCCCCCGCTTTTGAAACCGTGGTTGGAATAAACGCGCTTTCATGGCGCATGATCGCGTACAACAAGGTGCGAGAAATGTCGGCTTTCTGGGCTGCGTCGCTCGCTTCACTGTAAAATGCTTGGGGAAATGCCTGTCGCCATGCTGAAGCCGTCGCGTTGTCCGGCCGCGCCGCCCGCCGCGTATGCCGCTGCATAATGCCATACGCGGCGCGGCGATGACCGTCCAATTCGTACAAGGTCGCCAACAGGTGAATGCCATCGCGCGGCAGGCCGTGACCCAGCCAAGTGCGCAAAAGTGCTTGACCTTCTTGGCCCAAGCCCATGCGCACGAGCAAGGCCGCCTCGTCCAAAGCTTGGTGCTTGGCCACCCGCACGCGTTCCAGTGTCAGCGGCGGCTGGTTGCTGTCCGCAGGGCTCGGCGGCGGTCCCTGAATTTGTGCGGCAAGATCGGGTTTGAGCTCGCGGATGCGGTCGAGGCAAATCACGCCATAGTAGGTTTGCGCATAAGTTGTAGCGACTTGTGACCAAACATCCAACGCTGCTGCGCTCTGTTGCATTTGCTGCAAGCAGCGCCCTTGCCAATACATCGCTTTGGCGCGCCAAGGCTGCTGGGCACCCGTCCACAAATGCCCAAAATCTTTCTCCAATTGCACAAAATGCTTCAACGCCGCCGGGTAATCCCCGGCAATAAACCGTTGCCAACCGATGCTCCACAGCGCCAATTCGCGTTCATTGGCCGCCGGATGCTGCTCGAGCAACTTTTGCAGCACCAATTCGGCATCACTGGGCTGATCGACGGCATTGTAAAGCCGATGCAACCGCTGCAGGGCGCGGGCCTTGACGTCTTCACCAGCCGCCAAAGTCGTAATTTTGCTCAGTGTTTCAATGGCGCCGCGGTTATCGCCAGCTTTGCCCAAACCGTCGCCCAACAGATACAAGGCGCGGGCCAATTGGGTCGGATCGCTCAGGTTTTCAACGGCTTTTTTCAGCAAATCTATCGCCTTGACCCGCGTTTTCTTCTCGCGCGCCAGCAGCGCGCCGTGGACGTACGCGCGCAAACCGCTGGCTTCGTCGGTGATCTGCTCGGCTTCGCGCAGCCACGCTTGAATTTGGCTGGTTTTGCTTTCCGTGCGGCGCAAGATTCGCTCAATTTGGTCGGCCGGCGTCGGGGCTGATTCCAGTTCTTTCAATTGCTTAGACGCGTTTGCTGAGTGCGGCTCTTCGTCCAAATTCCACGCAGCGGCATACCATTTTGTAGCTAGGTCATTTTTGCCGCTGCGCCGCGCCACGTCGCCTTGCAGCAGAAAGAACAGCGCGCGCTCTTTTTTTGTCAGCAAATCCGCCTTGATGCGTTCCAGCGCATCGCGGGCCGGGCCAATCTGGCCTCGCTCCAGTTCCAGTTGCGCCATTTGCAATGTCGCCGTGTCGCGGCTGACGTGCCAATTGGCCACGGCCGCCAGCTGCGCCAGCGCTTGATCGGCGTCGTTGCGCTTGAGCGCCAGATCGGCCAGATGTTGGCGCGCGCGTTGGGCAAAGGGCCCGGCTTGGGCCAATTGTTGCCAAGTTTTTTCGGCGTTGGCCCAATCCTTGTTGCCTTGATAGGCCATGGCCAGCAAATGCAAGGTCGCTTGCACGACCTGCGGCTGCCGAGTTGTCGCTGCGATCTCAGGCGCTTGCCGAATCAACGGCCCGTATTGCCGCTTTTTCCACAGGTCCAGCAGCGTCTTGTAACGCGGATCAATTTCAATCAGTGGCTTGAAATCGTAAAGTCCATCACTAGTTGCAGGCAGGACCGCATTCGGGGCAGGGTCGGGTGGCAGCGTCAGATCTTCGGCGACCAACGCCGCATCGGCGTCTTCCTGCGCCAAGGCCACGCAGGGCAACGCGGCGGACGCCACGGCCCAAAACACAATGCCTTGCAGAATCACGCGGTTTTTGCGCAAAAACTTGGCATCGGCGCTGGCAATCGGATCGCGCATCTGCCCAAGGTACGGTGCTTGAGCGCGCTTGACAAGAAATGTTTGCGCCCACAGCCAAACCGGCAGCGGCCAATCCGCGCTAACCCGCAGCGAGCGCATCGCTTGTTGCCGGTGGGGTGCTTTGATCGCCCAGCCGCCCCAAACGACTGCGGCCGCCACACATTTCGCGTGGCGGCCGCAGCTGCCTAACTTAACAAGGAAAAACTAGCTTGTTCCTACAGCGCCTTGGGGCAGGTGTAACCTTTCATCTCTGCCGCCCGCCACGTGTTGAACTCCTCATCCTTGTCATTCTCCAACGCAATCGCGCGCTTCTCTTTGCTGAACATCATCTGTTCCCAAGCGAGATCTTCGGCGTCCTTCTTGCCCTGCTCCGTTTTCCCCTTAAATTCAGGCGCTTGCTGCACGCACATCCATTGCTTGATAAACTGCATGTAGCGATTGGCCAGCGTCCGTGGTTCGGGCGTCAAGTCAAATGCTGCGTTATCAATCAAGTATTTTCCATCCGGCGCCCGTTTGAATTTGCGCGTGGTCCAACCTTCTTTCTCCAACTTCTTGATGTCGATGTCGGGCGGTGCCGGATCGTCGTAAAACAGAATCTTGCGCGGCTTGTAACCTTGGGCCCACAATTCGATTTCATATACCCAAGTCGACAAATCGGTGGTTTTCACGATCGTCGCCGGATCCTTGATAATATTGCCCTCGGCGTCTTTTTTCGGCTTGGCCATCAGTTCTTCGATTTTTTTCATGTCGTCGGCCGTCAGGCGCTTGCCGGTGCCATCGGCCTGCTCTTTTTCCAGCAGCGGCAGATTCGACAACGTCATCGGCAACACAACTTCCCGTCCTACTTGGGGTAGATACGTAAACGGCCCCAAGTGCGGCGGTTGCGGCAGCGCCGCCGGCGGCGGCAGCGGATCGCCCGGCTTGGGCGCGGGCGGGCCACCGGGTTCACCGGCTTTGGGCGGCGGCGGCGGCGGTGGATCGTTTTTGTGTTTGTCAGTCCAGACTTGCTCGGCGACAAAGGCGATCTGACCTTTGACCTTGCCCTCAGCGTCTTTGGGCAACAACGTATAATCGCCGATTTTCTTCTGTTTCATCACGCGGTTATCGGGATTTGCCCCCGCTTTGACCTGACAAGCTTTGCTTTCTTCCTTGCCGGGTTTGGCGTCGCCTTTGCCAACACATTCATAGTTGTTGGGGCAATCTTCCGCTCGCTTGCACGGCACACCACCACCGGTGATGCGGCCGATAAACGACTTGCGATCTTCCTCATAGCGCTTTTGCACGATCAAAACCGACGCGCCCGGATCCTTGGCCGGATCGAATTGCAGATCAAAATTGCCGTAGCGATGGGCCATAAGCGCCAGTTCTTCTTCCTTTTCTTTTTTCTCCAACTCGGCTGCGCGATCTTCGTCGGTGATGCACTTGTCGGCGCGACCTAGGATATTGCACTGAAAGCGTTGGCTTAGTTCGTCATTGTTTGCGACATACGCGCCGCCCACCACGACGACCGTAAAAAAGCCCGCGAGCGCGACCATGCCCATGGAAACTGTGCTTTTGTGCGGCGCTTCTTCCGCGGCATCGCCCGGATGCGCCAGCGCGTCGTCGTGGTGATCGTCGTGATCGCCACCGGCCAATGCAGCGGCGATCGGATCGTTAAAACCGGCTTGTGACGTACTCGCCACCGGTTTGGCTGCGGCTGCCGGCGCCGGTGCGGGCGCTGCAACTTCTTCCTCTTCTTCATATTCCACCGGTGGCGGTTGCGCTTGCTGCACCGGTGCGCTTGCGACGCTTGCCACTTTGCCGCCGCATTCGGCGCAGAATTTGGCTTCCGCTTTGAGGGCTGCACCGCATTCGGCGCAAAACTTTGGCTTAATGTTGGACATGGGCAGTTCCTGGACGGTGACCGTCATGCTGCGAAATCGTGGGGCGACAAGCGCAAAGTACGCGCAAGCGCGCGGATGCTGGCAAGGGAATCGCCGCGAGTCAACACCCCGAAGTGCGATTGCACCGCCGCGATTGTCCGCGCTCCCCGCGCGTGCCATACTTCAAAGGCACCTGTTGGGGCCGCTGCCGTGGAAGTCTATGAAACTGCTGGTCGTTGAAGACGAAATTCGCTCCGCCCGCCAAGTCCAAGCCGGTTTTGAAGGCGCGGGCTTTGGCGTGGTTCTGGCCGCCACCAGTGAGCAAGGTTTGCAAGCCGTGCTCGATCAAACGTTTGACTGCTTGATCGTCGACGTGATGTTGCCCGGTTTTTCCGGTTTTGATCTGGTTCGCGCCTTGCGCGAACGCGGCAACCGCGTGCCGGTGTTGTTCTTGTCGGCCCGCGACTCCGCCGCCGATCGCCTGCGCGGTTTTGACGAAGGCGGTGACGATTATTTGGTTAAACCCTATGTATTTCCAGAGCTTTTGGCGCGCGTCCGCTCGTTACTGCGCCGGGCCGCGCCGCTCTTGGAGCCTTTGGAAGCGACGGCTGTTCGCATCGCCGATCTGACTTGGGAGCCGCAACAGCGGCGTATCTGTCGCCAAGGTAAACGCATTGATTTAACACCAAAAGAGTACACATTGGCCGTGCTTTTGCTGCAGCATCACGGTGAAGTCGTCGCGCGGGCGTCGATTGCCCGCCACGTGTGGGATCTGGAATTTGAACCGGCGGGCAACAGCGTCGATGTGCAAGTGAAACGCTTGCGGGCCAAGCTCGACGATCCGTTTGAGATCAAGCTTGTGCACACGCTGCGCGGCGTCGGCTACGTGTTGGAAATGCGATAGGCTATGCCAGCTTCCAGACGCTCCTCCATCGTATTGCGTCTGCAAGCGGGTTTTGCTGCGGCGTCCATTCTAACCATCGCGTTGCTTGCGGCCGTGTTGCACGGCGCGCTGGGCCAAGCCCTTGATCGCGAAGATGAAGCTGTGCTGCAGGGTCAGGCCAAAGCGCTGTTGGACAGCTTGGAACACGGTACAACGCAAGCGGATTTGCTGGCTTCGCGCCCTGAGAAGGCCGAATGGCGTCTGACCGACGATCACGGCCATCAATTGGCGCAAAGCAGCGGCATGGCGCACATTCCAGCGCTTAGATGGCCATTACCCGGTGAAATACCGACGGAAATCGAAAGTGCCGACGGCCATCCGTACACGGTGCTGACGGTGCGCCGCGATGGCTTTCACACGCTGCAATTGGCCATGGATCGCGGGCATGAGCAGAGTTTATTGAGCTATTACAGAACTTTGCTGTGGTTTGCCACCGTTGGTGCGGCGCTGCTGGCGTCTTGGCTCGGTCGCGTGATCGCCGTGCGCGCGTTGGCGCCGTTGCAGGAAATTGAACGCAATGCCTTGCGTTTTGGCCCCGATGCGCTGGATTTTCGTCTGCCGCATGACGGTTATCCTTTTGAATTGCAAACGCTTGTCTTGAGTCTGAATCAAACCTTTGCCCGCATCGAATCCGCCTTCAACCGTTTGACAACCTTGGGTACGGATCTGGCGCATGAACTGCGCACGCCGCTGCAGAACTTGCGCTCGGTGATTGAGGGGCTGCTGCTGCGCGAAGCCGATCGGGCAAAAACCCATGATAGTTTGGGTGAAATTCTTGA
Source organism: Klebsiella pneumoniae (assembly GCA_945889325.1). GTDB lineage: Bacteria > Myxococcota_A > UBA9042 > UBA9042 > UBA9042 > CAMDBH01. The sequence goes on along the minus strand of CAMDBH010000019.1, from coordinate 1,447 downwards.
AGAGCTCGATCGTCTGGCTTCGATGGTGGAACAGATGCTGTTCCTCGCCCGCGCTGAGGATCCGCGCACCGTTGTTCAGCGTGCGTTGTGGCCGCTGAAACCCGAGTTGGAACGCGCCGCAGCGTTTTTTCAAGCTGCCGCCGAGGATGCGGAAATGCAAATAGAGATCAATGCCGATGCGGCGATCGAAATCTGGGCCGACCGCGGGCTGCTGCAACGCGCCATCCACAACTTGCTGGCCAATTCGCTGCGGCACGCGCCGCCGAACGGCAAAATCCAATTGGCGGCGGGCACGACGGCGCAACATGTCTGGTTAACCGTGCGCGATGGCGGCCCTGGTCTGCCTGCTGCGTTGCAAGCGCGGTTGGGCGAACGCTTTTTGCGCGACGATCCGTCGCGGGCCCGCGATTCGGGCGGCAGCGGTCTCGGTCTGGCCATTGTGATGAGCATTGTGCGTTTGCACGGCGGCAGCTTGGAAGTCGAGGCCCAAGGCAGCCCGCGGCTTGTGTTTCCGGTGCGTGAGAGCGTGTGAAAAAGCCTTTTCACCGCTCGCAAATGGGGATAGACAGATGCCTCGGATCTGCCGCAAGATGGCACCACGCCGCATCGGCAAACTGGAGATCAAACATGGCCATCCCAACCGGACCCGCCCACCGGCCCACGCGGCCGCGCAAGAACGTCGAAAACGTTGACGGCACCCACGCCATCGGCCGCACAACGGACCGGATTCCTTCGGAAATTATTCCTCGGTCTGAACAACTTTCGCCCGCTGTCATGGCGCTTTCCGTGTCGGATTTCTTTGACCTGCTGTACTCTGAATCGCTCAAACCGGGCGATGTGACAGTCGAAGAATTTTTTCGCATGCGTGAAAACAACGTCTGGCCTGAAATGTTCACCGCTGGTGATCCGCGGGGGCTTTTTACCGAAGACATGTGTCGTCGCGGCCAGTTTGTGCCGTTGGCTTGGCACGCCGAGGGCCTGTGTTTTGCCACCAACCGCGCCGAGGGCGGCCAGGAAGGCTTGGCAAAAGCGCTGGATTTAATCGTGAAACTGCCGGTGACGCTCTATACCGTCGGCACCGATCACATTGAACCGGCGATCACCTGGCTGTACCGGCGTTTTTAGGGGATCAACATAAATCACGATTTTGGCCAAAATTCTGCCTTTTTCAAAACCAATCGGAGCGGTGAGTCGCTTGAAAAGCGCGACCTTGCGACCCAGCTAGCAAAACTGGCATCAGTAAAAATCCTATTTTTACTGATCGCCTTAGAGGGTGTAGCCGAATAATTCTCAGGTTGGAAACTTTTCAAATTACCCAATGAATTCGACGGCCGGGGGGCCGCGACAGGCGCGGCGGACGCGTGGGACTAAAAGTCCTCCGCTACAAGTCAAGATGTCCCTGCGGGACAGGCTATGGAAATTCTTCCAGTTCTGCCCAGATGTCGTC
>CAMDBH010000018.1 GCA_945889325.1 Klebsiella pneumoniae | reverse complement strand
CTACCGCCGACCCGCAGATCGATGCGATTCTGACCCATTACCTGCACTTGCTGCCGAGCGCGATTGCGAGCGCGTTTCATCTGCGCGCGTGTGAGGGCGTGTTGGCCGCGCTGGCGCACTTGCGCACTTTGCCGCACGTCGCCTTGGGTCTGGGCACCGGCAACGTCGAGTCTGGCGCAAGGATCAAGCTGCATCCGCTTGGAATCAATGAATTGTTTAGTTTTGGCGGTTTCGGTTGCGATGCCGAGGAGCGGGCGGCGCTTATCGCCGTCGGCGCCCGACGCGGCGCAGCCAAGCTGGGCACAGAAATCGAAAAATGCCGCGTCGTCATCGTGGGCGACACGCCAAAGGACGTTGCCGCGGCCCACGCCAACGGCGCGCAGTGTATTGCGGTTGCCACCGGTCAACACGACGTTGCGGCGTTGCGCGCCGCGGGCGCCGTCAAGGCGTACGGCGATTTGACGGCACCCGGTGCGATGGATGCGCTTGTGTCCGGTTGGTAAGTTCATGAATTGGAAACACTATCGCTACGGCTGCGCCCGCCGCTCGCGCGCGAGCCAGGTTGCAACGGCTTAGCGGCAAATGCTACGCTTTGTCGGCATTGGAAGGCTTGCCGACGCCCATAGCCAAAATCAGACGCAACGACCGAGGAGCCGGTATCCATGATCTTCCGCCCAATTATCCCAGCACTGCTAGCATTTGCTGGCCTCGCCTGCGCGTGCGGTGCCCCCGTTGCGCCCGTTGCCGGTGGCGATGCGACAGCGGCCGATGGCAGCGCCGATGCGGATGCTTCTGTTGGATCGGACGGCGACACTTCAAGCGATGTTCCGCTAGCGCAAGACACAATATCAAATGATTCCTTGACTGTGGATGTTCCCGACGTTCCGAATGCCCCTGACGTTTCTGCAGCGGATACTGGACCGGCGTGCACCGTGGTGACATTTGCAACGGTCAAAGAGGTCATCAACAACCATTGCACGCCGTGTCACAGTTGGGCGTCGTCCTGTTCAATCGCCAAGAATTCAGTCCAACAGGTGCTTGGAGCAACGGGTTTTATGCCGCCCGGTGGCCAAAACAAGATGAGCGAAGACGAAAAAGCCGTGCTACAACAATGGATTGACGACGGCAAGCTGTGTTCGTCGCCCGGCTGTCCGTGACGGCCCGCCAAGCCAATCCCCATGCCCCTGCGGCCACACCAGAACACGTCGCGCGCCTGCTGAGCGAAGCGTCAGTGGTCACGACCGTTGAAACTTCAGGTCAAATTGAAATTCAGCTCGGGCACTTTTGCAACAACCGCTGCGTATTTTGCGCCAGCGGCCAGTTGACGGAACAGGGCAAGGCAGATCCCGTACCAGAACCAGCGGTTGCGCGCGCGTTGCAGGCAGCGGCGCAAAAAGGCATGCGCCGCGTCACTTTTCTTGGCGGTGAGCCGACGATCCAGGACAGTTTTTTGCCCTCGCTGCAACTGGCGCGGCAACTCGGTTTTGCCGAAATCACAATTTTTACTAATGGTTCTCGTACTTGGGACGAACGCTTTCTCGCTGCGGCGCTCAGCGATGGGCCGTGTCTGTGGCGGATTTCCGTCCAAGGCGGCGACGGGCCTTCGCACGACGCGGCAGTGGGCAAAGCCGGCGCTTTTGCGCGAATTATCAGAGGTTTAAAGCTGTTGCAACAGCGAAAGCAGGACGTGACGGTCAACATGTGCCTGACCGCGGGCTCGGTCGCGTCGCTGCCGTTGTTGGCACCGCTGCTGATTGACCACGGTGTGCGCCAATTGTGCATCGACATGATCCGCCCGGTCAGCGCCGGTGAGCGCACGGCGGCGTGGATGCAGGCGATCCTGCCGCGTTTTAGCGAAGTCGTGCCGGCTGTCCGGCAATTGTTGGCTGATCTGGACCGACTCGCCGCCGATTTTGACGTCAACATCACGCACGTGCCGTTTTGCGTCCTGCCCGGTCAGGCCCACCGCCTGCACCACGGCGGCGAACCGACGATCACGTTCACCGCCGACTTGGCCGAACGTCAAGGCGCGATGGACAAATACGCCTTTCAGGCCAGCGATCGGCGCCACATGCCGCAGTGCACGCAGTGTGTTTTTCGGCCGCGCTGTACGGGGGTGCCACATCAATACTTGGATTGGTTTGGCGAAACGGAATTTGTCGCCGTGACACCTGAAGCTTTGCCGACAGTCGACCCGCAAAACAGCGCGTTCGTCGATGCGCTCGGGCCTTGGTTGGCGACGTTGCCGCCAAACACCGCGGTCGGTGGCTGTATCTTGGCGGGCGTCATCGCCGATCCAAGGGCGAGGCGCGTTGAATTGCGTTTGGTCGATGTCGGCTCCCTGTGGCTGCTGCCTGCCGGTGATGCGCTTGAGGCAGGTCTGTGGCATTTGGGTTTTGCCAAGCAGTGCCGCGTGGCCGTCGAGCCCGGTCGGGCCGACCCACAAATTCGGTCGGCGGCGCGCGCGCTCATTGGGGGCGCTGGATCGGCAGGCGACCTAACTAATTTGCCCAAAGATCTGGGCGATCACGCGCGGCGCTGGCTTGAAGCGACTGAGCAAGCGCTCGCGGACAACCACCTATCGGGTTGGCGCACCGCGGCGATGCAATGGCGGCGATCGCAATTGGAAGTGACAGGCAGCTATCAAGGCAAGGCGGTCACGTTGCGCGCGCAACCGCATCCGACAACCGACCGACCGCTGCACATGGAGTTGCTGCAGCCCAATTCTTTGACACCCGCTGATTCTACTCAATTTTCGGCGGCGCTGGGTCGGCTGCTGCGCGCCACGCGGCCGGTTCGCTGAGGTGGCTCTGTTTTTTCCGTCGCTGTCAAATGCGCCAGCAACGCTTGTCCGGTATAGCTCGCCGGATTTTGCGCCACTTGCTCCGGCGTCCCCGCAGCGACGAGCAATCCGCCGCCCGAACCGCCCTCCGGACCCAAATCAATCACGTAATCCGCGACTTTGATCATATCCAAGTGGTGCTCGATGACCAGCACGGTGTTGCCCTTGTCCACCAACCGCTGCAGCACTTCAATGAGCTTGGCCACATCGTCGTAATGCAGCCCCGTCGTCGGTTCATCCAGTACATACAGGGTCTTACCTGTCCCCGGTCGCGCAAGTTCCTTGGCCAGTTTGATGCGCTGCGCTTCGCCACCCGACAGCGTCGTCGACGGTTGACCCAGCGCAATGTAGCCAAGCCCCACTTGCTGCAACGTCGTCAAAATCTTGCGAATCGGCGGATAATGGGCAAAAAGCTCGGCGGCTTGTTCGACGTTGGTCTCCAAAATCTGCGCGATGTTCAGGTCTTTGAATTTCACCGCCAAGGTCGTTTCATTGAAACGCTTTCCCTTGCAAACTTCGCAAGGTACATACACATCGGCCAAAAAGTGCATTTCAATTTGCAGCACGCCATCGCCCTGACAGTGCTCGCAGCGCCCGCCCTTGACGTTGAAACTGAAACGGCCGGGGCCGTAACCGCTGACCTTGCTTTCGGGCAATTCGGCAAAAACCGTGCGAATCAAGTCCCATAACTTGGTGTACGTCGCCGGATTGCTGCGCGGCGTGCGGCCAATGGGCTGCTGATCGACCTCGATGACTTTGTCAAAAGCATCCATGCCTTGCAGTGATTTATGGCTGCCGACACTGCGCGGCAATCCGCCAAAACCACCGCGGATCAGGCTGTTGTGCATGGCCGGCAGCAAGATATCGTGCACCAGCGTGGATTTGCCCGCGCCCGAAACGCCCGTGACCGCGCAAAACGTGCCCGTAGGCACGGCGACGTCGATCGCGCGCAAATTGTGGGTCGCCGCGCCGAAAATTGTCAGCCATTTTTGCGGCTTGCGCCGCGTGGTCGGCGTTGCAATCGCCAGTCGCCCGCTCAGGTAACCGCCCGTGCGCGAGGTCGGGTGGGCGCAGATCTGCGCCAGCGTGCCTTGCGCCACCACCCTACCCCCGTGTTTACCGGCACCTGGACCAAAATCGACCAAATGATCAGCAGCGCGAATCGTGTCATCGTCGTGTTCGACCACCAAAACCGTGTTGCCCAGATCGCGCAAGTGCTCTAGAGTTTTGACCAATCGTTTGCTATCGCGCGGATGCAGGCCGATCGAAGGCTCATCCAAAATGTACAGCACACCGGTCAATTCACTGCCGACCTGACTTGCCAAGCGAATGCGCTGACTTTCACCGCCCGACAGCGTCGCGCCGCCGCGGTTCAAACTGAGGTAGCCCAAACCGACCTGCAGCAAGAACCGCAAACGACTGAGGATTTCCTTGCGCACTTCGATCGCGATCTGCGCTTGGCTGCCCACCAACGGCATCGTGTCGATCCACCCATGCGCCTGTTCGACCGACAGCCCGACCAAATCGGGCAGCGTTTTGCCCGCTACCCGCACCGCCGACACATCCGGCTTTAGGCGTTTGCCTTCACAATCCGGACAGTTCGACTGCACAAAATACTGCTGGTATTGCGCGCGCTGTTGCTCAGAACCGGTGTCTTTCCAACGCCGCTGCAACTGAGGAATGGCCCCTTCGACTTTGGCTGCCCATGAACCTTGGCTGTTTTTGCCTTGCCACGCCACCTGCACCCGCTCGGTCGTGCCGTGCAAAAGCAACTGCTGGTGTTCTTTAGATAAATTCTGCCAAGGCTTGTCCAGATCGATGGCAAAAGCATCGCGAATGCCTTCCAAAATCCGCCAACTCCATGAATTTTCTGGCCCACCCCACGGCGCAATCGCCCCTTGGCGCAAACTTTTTTTGGCATCGGGAATGATGGCTTCTGGGTCGACTTGCATGGCAAATCCCAAACCCTTGCAACCTTCGCACGCGCCCAACGGGCTGTTGAAGGAAAACGTCAACGGCGACAATTCCTGAAAACTCAGGAGGCATTCGTCACAGAACAGCGCCTCACTAAACGATTTTTCGCTCCAAGGCAGCGGCGTGCCGTCGCGCGCCTTGGCGGCGATCACAACTTTTCCTTGGCCTTTTTTCAGGGCCATTTCAATGGAATCCGCCAAACGGCGCCTTTCGTCGGCGCGCACCACCGCGCGATCGACAACCAAGTCCACGTCGTGCTTGCGTTTTTTGTCCAGCTGCGTGTCTGGTTGCAGTTCGATCACTTCGCCGTTGACGCGCGCGCGCACAAAACCGTCGCGCTGCGCTTCGGCAAACGTGTCCGCAAACGTGCCCTTGCGCTGCCGAGCGATCGGTGCCAAAACCAAAATCCGCGTATCCACAGGTAGTTCCATCACCGTTTCGACAATTTGCGCGGGCTCCTGCTTGCCCACAGCATTTTGACAAATCGGACAATGTTGTTGCCCCACACGGGCATACAGCACGCGCAGGTAATCGTAGATTTCGGTAATTGTGCCAACGGTCGAGCGCGGATTGTTGCCAGCGCTTTTTTGCTCGATCGCGATCGTGGGCGACAGGCCCGACAGCTTGTCGTAGACCGGTTTGTCCATTTGCCCAAGAAATTGACGGGCATAGGCAGACAGCGACTCCACGTAGCGCCGCTGCCCTTCGGCATACAAGGTATCAAATGCCAGCGAGGATTTGCCGGACCCAGATACACCAGTAAAAACAATAAGTTTATGCTTGGGCAGCCGCAGACTGATGTTGCGCAGGTTGTGCTGGGCCGCGCCAAAGATTGCGATCTCGTCGCGCGGATGACCTGCGATGACAAGCGGTTGACTGGATATTTCACTCATTGGCTAGATCCACACGGCGTAAAGGTGCCGCGGCGCCCGCAGCTTAGCAGGACCTGAACAAATGTCCAGTATGTAACAAGTGCGCAGGAGGAGCTACGCGCGAACATGTGGATTACGCGCCAAAGCCTTGCGCTTCCAACCATGGCTTGAGCTGCTTTGACGACACGCCTAAACCCTCAAAAACATACACCTGATCCTGCGTCGTCACGATGGCGCGTTTGCCGTCAAACGCCACGGTCTTGACGCGATCTGGCTGAATTTCAAAGCGAAAACTGCCAGACTCCATGCTGCCAATCGATTGCATCGTCGACGCGCCGTCGTCGTCGGCCGCCAATCCGGAAGTCGTCCCGGCCACGATCCGCGTGGTGGCTTCAAAAATCAGTGCCCCAGCGTCAAGGCTGAGTTTGCCAAAAGGGGGCATCGCGCCATGCATGGAGCCTTTGGTCAAGCAATTTACCGGCTTCAGCTCCGACGCCACTGGCGCAGGCGCTTGGACTGCGGCGGCCGGCACCGCGGCAGGTTTTGCGGCAGCGACAACCGGCGTTTGCGCGGCAGCGCCTTTTTTCATCGCGAAAAAGCCGATCACGGCAACCACGAGAACTATTGCGATAATTGCCACAATGATCATTCGTTACCTGCCCAAAATGCGAAACTTAACCCACAGCGACCGGTTGCGCGCACCGGTTTCACGCTGCGCGCGCCTCACAGCCGCCGCAGTATGTCACGTTCGCTGTCGTTTGTCCGCACTTGCTCAGGTACTCGCTCTCAACGACACTAAGCCAGCAACGGAGCTGCAATGCGCGCCAATCGCCCGAGTTTTACTTCAAGTCTGGTCGCGCTCATGCGTGCAATCGCGGACTTGGGCGTCACGCGGGTGCGCAATTTTGAAGATCCGGTGGCAAAACATTTGCTGCCTCCGCTGTCGACGACGATTTTGGCCGCGATCTCGGCGTTTGTCGGCGATGACCCCAAGCGCAAGCGTGCATTTTGGCGAGCCACCGGCGGCGGTGTCGATCTGGTCGCCCTGCGTGCAGCCGCGATCGACGCGGCGTGGCACGAGGCCTATGTGAGCGGTGTTCGGCAATTCGTTATTGTTGGAGCAGGGTTGGATGGTCGGGCCTGGCGCTTGAAAAACCTGAAGGACGTGCGCTTTTGGGAATTGGATCACCCAGCCACCCAAGCCTACAAACGCGGGCGGGCGGGCGCGATTCCGCACGTGGCCAAGGAATTAACTTTCGTTGTCGTGGACTTGGGTCGGGATGATTTGCCGGCCACCCTGGCAAGCGCCGGTTTTGATGCGGCGGAGCCCGTATTTTGGGTTTGGGAAGGCGTGATTCCGTATTTGCCCATGACGTTGACCGCGGCGCTGTTGCGCACGCTGGCCCAAGTCAGTGCAAGTGGTAGTGTTTTGGCCGCAACCTACATTCCGCCCGCTGCCGAAAAAAAGCGCGGCTTGTCCATGCTGTCCGGCTTGCATCAAACCTTTTCCAGCCTCGGTGAGCCGTTTATCGGTTTGTTGACCCCTGAAATTATGTCGCTCTATGCCGCAGATGCCGGTTGGCACATCCTAAGCGACACCCAAGCGCTGGATTGGGCAGCCGTTCACGCCGATCGCGCACCGCATCTGCGGCATGACGTGTTGGAACGCTTGATGGTTTTGGCAAAGCCGTGACAGGTTGTGAAAAAACCCTTTCACCACCTCTCTAACCCTGCATCGCTTCAAGGACTGTCTGCTCAAACGCCCGCGCGTCGCCGTGAAACTGGGCCAGTTGTTCGGCCGACAAATCCAGCGCAATCGCGCCCGCGCGCAGCACGATCGCGCGATCGGCGATCGCCAGCGTGGCCTCAGCCAAATGGCTCGCCAACAGAAAAGTCGTGCCTTGGGCGCGCGCTTGCGCAATGAGTTGGCGCAGCGCCAGCGCTGAGCGCACGTCCAAACCACTGTGCGGTTCGTCGAGGATAATCAACGGCACCTTTGCGAGAAATGCCAGCACCAGCGCGGCTTTGTGCGCCATACCTCCCGACAGCGCGCGGATCGGCCGATCGATGGCTTGCTGCAAATTCAGTGTGTTCACCAGCTGTTCCAACTGGGCCAGCGCAGCTGATGCATCAAGGTTGCGAAAAGCGATCATGGCTTGGGCGTGCTCGCGCAGCGACAAAAGCGGCGCCATCGGCGGATGTTGCGCGACATAGACCAGAAGCGCGCGCGCCGCCGCCGGCTGACTCTGTAGGTCAAGGCCATCCACGGCAATTTGACCGCCATCAGCCAACAAATCACCAGCCAACAGGCGCAGCAGCGTCGACTTGCCCGCGCCATTTTCACCCAAAATCACAGTGACTTGGCCTCGCGTCAGCGTGAGATCAATGCCATGCAGCACGTGCAGCGATCCGTATCGCTTGTCGAGCCCAGTAGCGTGCAGAATTTGAGATGACATGGCCAATTTCCCTGTGGGCAGATTCAGACTTGGCCGGCCGCCAACGCAAGGGCAGCAAAATACCCGGCCAAGGCCAGACGTGTCGCTGCAATCCCATGACGCGGCTGGATCATTTTGACAACAGCCACGGCAAGCGCGGCCCCGATCGCCCAACCAATGGCCGCGGCCAGCCAATGGCCACCGCGCAGGCCGAGCAAAAGCACCGCGGCGGCGGGCAGCGCGAGCGCCAACGCCAATTTCTGAGCGATTTGCGACTGCGCTGGCCTTTGGACACCGAGCCATGCCGCAGTGCCTTGCGTTGCGTCTTGGGCCTGCCACAGCGCACGCAGGCCGCTCCACAGAGCCACTGCGCCTGCGATTGTGCCGACCAACGGCGCAGGGCGCTTATCACCCAGCAGCAGCAAGCCAAGCGCCGAAAGCGCCAGTGTCGCTACAAAAGCCGTCGGTTGGGTCCGTGCAAACGAACGCGCAAAAAATTGCATTTTGGCATCGCGGGCTTGCCACAACAGCAACCAATGCGGCGGTGGCGGCAGAATTTCACTTTGCGCAAAGGGTGTTGCGTGGGCCGATTCGACCGTCAGCATGCCTGCCTGCAGCCAAGGCCCCAATTGGCGCTGCGCTTGAGTCGCCAAAAACACGGCCAGGCCAGTGGCAGCGACCACGAGCAGGATGCAGCGCGACAGGCTCAACAAGACCGGATCAGCCGACCACGCCGCCGTGGCCACTGCGGCTGGAACCAAGGCGGCGACCCAAGCGAACGCCGGCGCGTACAGCAGCGGCGCGGCTTCGGCGGGCCCAAACGCGCCGGCGCCAGACAGCGTGGCGGCCATCGAATTTGGTCCTTGGGCCACCAGACGAACCGCGCTGAGCAACGCGGTCACGCCCAACCCGTAAACCGCGCCAACAGATGCGAGGATTATCAGCGCGGTGCGGCAAATGTCCGCTGCAACTTCTGGGTCTTGCAGCGCCGCCAGCGCCATCGCCGCCGGCACGATCGCGCCCACCAACATGGCAACGCGCACCGCATGGAGCGACGATAGCAATTGGGCTGGCGCGCTTTCACCAAGCATTCTGCGGGTTTGGCCGTTTGGCGGTGTGGTCAGCCAGTTGAGCATCAAAGCTGGAAAGGGCAAACAGACCAGCGCCGCCAATTTGAGCGCCAAATCTGGCCGCAGCGTCGGGGCGGTGCGCGCAACCCAACCGGCGCACAACAAGCCAAGCAACAACGCAGCAATAGCCGCGCCCAACCACGCCAGCGCCGGGGCTGTGCGCAGCAATGCCGCTTGACCGCCGTTGTGCTTGTGCTTCGGACTCATCGGGCTAGTTTGCACGAAAATCTCTCGTTCGCCCACGGTTGGAGGATGCCAACAACGGGCTTGCCGCCGCGGCAAATCCAGCCGACACTGCGCAGGCAACGGCGAACCGCCAGCAAGGCATTGGCAATGACAAGCAATCCAACAGAGCAAACACCGCTTAGCAGCCCCGCTTCGCACGATCTGGAACACACAACAACCTCGCCATTTCCGCTGTTTACGCGGCAGGACGAGGCGTCGATGCGCGGCATGTTTCGCGTGTTGCGCCCCGACGGGGTGGCGGTTGCGCCCGATGCGGCGTTGGAAAATGGCACCGGCGTGCCTGACGCGGATGCGCTGGCGATGTTGCGTTCGATGGTGCGGCTGCGCGTGCTCGATGAACGGATGCTTGCGCTGCAACGCCAAGGTAGAATTGGCTTTTATGGCGCCGCTACCGGTCAGGAAGCGGCGACCATCGCCGCGGGCCACGCGCTGCAACTGCGCGATTGGATTCATCCGGCGCTGCGAGAAGGCGGCATGTTGCTGCACCGCGGCTGGCCGTTGCGCACCTATTTGTCGCAAATTTTTGGCAACGCCGAGGATGTCACCACCAAAGGCCGCCAAATGCCTTGTCATTACGGCAGCCGCGAACTCGGCTACGTCACACTGTCCTCGGTCATGGCCACGCAAATGCCACAGGCGGTGGGCACGGCCTACGCGATGGCGCTACAACACCAAGCGCCTGATCGACCTATCACTTTTGCGGCAATTGGCGATGGTGCAACGAGTGAAGGCGATTTTCACGTGGCGATGACTTTTGCAGGCGTCATGCGCCCCAAAGGCCAAGGTTTACCGCTGGTTTTGTACGTGCAAAACAACCAGTGGGCGATTTCAACGCCGGTTGAAAAGCAAGTGGCATCCCCAACATTGGCTGTAAAAGCATTGGGTTATGGTCTTTCCGGCGCGAGAGTGGATGGCAACGACGCGCTTGCGGTTTACCGCGTGGTCAAAGCAGCGGCGGAATCGGCGCGCGTTGGCGGTGTGCCCGTGTTTGTGGAGGCCGTTACCTATCGCGTCGGCGCCCATTCGACTTCAGATGATCCGAGCCGCTACCGCGATGAGGCTGTTACGCAAAAGTGGGCGAAATTAGACCCTATTGATCGCTTGGCCAATTATTTGCGAGCCCGCGGCGTGCTAAAAGGCGACGATCTAGCTGCGATGCAAGCAGAATTTGATGAGGAAGTGCGCACAACCCTGACCGAGGTCGAACAAATTGGTCCGCCGCCGCTGCGCTGGCTGTTTGAAGATGTGTTTGCCGACATGCCGCCGCACTTGCAACGCCAGATGGACCAAGTGCTTGCTGCGCAAAATGAATCTGTCGCCGGTCACGGCTAGCAGATGCCGTCTCTGCATCGGCAGGTAAGTCCAGCGCCGCTTGTCTTGATTTTGACGCTGCTTTTTTTTGCACACGCGACGCCTGCGCGGGCCGGCGACGGCGCCATCGAGTGGCGCACGTTGCAAATTCCCGGCGTTGCTGTGCATTACCCCAAGAATTTAGAGGATTTCGCTCGCCGTGCCCTGGCGACGTACGTGGATGCGCGGGCGCATTTGCAGCCGCTGTTTACTTACCAACCCAAGCTGCTGCACATCACGATTGACGATTACGCTGACAATGCCAATGGTTATGCGACGCCGATCTACTTTGATCACGTACACCTGCAAGCCTACCCACCGGCCGCTGACAGCGATCTGGCGGACCACGGCGATTGGCTGCGCGCGCTGCTGTTTCACGAATTCAGCCACATTCTGCATCTGGGCGATACTTCGGGCTTGCCGTGGCTGGTGAATAAGGTCTTTGGTCCTCGCTACTTCCCCAATCTTTTGCTGCCGCGTTTTTTTCTGGAAGGTTTGGCCACCCACATTGAAACCCGCCACACTGGCGGCGACGCAGCCATGGCCGATCGCGGCGGTCGCGTGGATAGTCCTAGTTTTTTAGCGTACTTGCGTGCTGCAACCTTGGATGGCACTTGGCCGGATCTGGATCAATTGAGCGGGCCTCCGTTGATCTGGCCGCGTGGCAACGCGTGGTACGTCTACGGCAGCCTTTTGCTCGATGACATCGCGCAGAACTATGGCCACGGCAGCATCCGCACTTTTTCCGGCGAATACGGCGGCAGATTGATTCCTTATGGCGTTCAAGGCGTCAGCCGCTCCGTTTGGCAGCACAGTTTGACGCACCTGTGGCACGACGCGACCCAACATTTTGCCGCCCGCGTTCGCGGTGATGTGCAACAAGCGAGCGGCGTCGATCTGGGCGAAAATCCGAGTCAAAGTTCAGCGATTCTCGCAGCCAGCAGCGGCGACGGCAGCCGCTTGACCCGCGACGGCGAGCACCGCGGGCGCGTGCGTTGGAGCGGCGACGGCACTTGGGCCTTGTGGGCGCGCCAGCCGGCCGATGCCCCAAGGCGCATTGAATTCTTGCGCAAACGCGATCTTGGCGGCGACGGCGTAGCAGCAAACATCACACCAGGTGTGCTGTACACCTGCGCCTATGATTGCGATGAACCGCTTGTCACCCCCGATGGCAAATGGCTGATTTTCACCGAAGGCCGGCGGTTCCACCGCCTGTATTTGTTCAGTGAGTTGATCGCAGTCCCGCTTGGCACCGACGGCGGCGTTTCTGGTCCGGCCGTCGCGCTGACCCACGGTGCCCGAGCAAGGGCCATCTCCTTGGATGCCCAAGCAAATTCAGTTTTGTACGTCGCAGTTCGCGCGGGCAGAACTGACATTCGACGGCTGGATCTAAAGCGCGCTTTGGCGCAAACGCAAACCGACAAAACCGATGATTTGAGTGAACTTTTGCTACCCGCGGCGCCAATCGGTCAGACGCTGGATTGTCCGATCGCAGCGGGCAATGGCAAGTTGTATTGGACGCTTGGGGTTGGCGGAGAACGACGGCTATTTTCTGGGGAATACGACGGTCAACCGGTCAAGAATCCTCAGGAACTGCTCACTTGGACCTCGGCGAGCGATCGACTGCGGCGCACGAAAATCGCAGACCGCGTCACTTGGGTTGCCGATTTGCACGCGTTTTTTCGCAATGGCCAACCTCGGTTAGCTGGCTTGATTCAAACAGGATTGTACCGCGACGCGGCCGAACTGGATTTGGCCACCGGTGTTTGGCAATTGCGCACGCGTACGCTAACCGGCATCGCCTCGGCAGCCGTGGACGCGGCGGCAACTTTGACGATTCGTCACCACGGCAATGGCTTGGAAGTCTATTTGGCACTGCCGTTCGCCGACTTCGTCGCCCTGCCGACCGCAGCGACCGACGTCCAAGCACCGTCCGCCGGCGGTTTGGCTTACGCGCCCAAAGACGTTGAGGTCGCTTCGGCGCCGTATCGCGTGCGCCGCCAACGCGTGCCGTTTACTTGGGCGCCGTTGTACAGTTCCACAGCGATTCTCAACGATTTTGCGACCTCCAACTACGTCGGTGCGCAACTGTTGCAGCAGGATCCCCTCAACTTTGTGACCGCGACGACGACGGGACAAATCCGCATGGATGGCACGCAGTTGGTGCTATTGGCCAACGCGAAATTGACGCGCTATGAACCGACGTGGACGTTCGATGTCGCGTTGCAAGATGGCGCAACCGTTGGCCGCAATGGTTTCTCTAGTTTCTATCTGCCGACGCGGCGAGTCGGTGGACGTTTCGGCGGCGGTTGGAGCGTGGCCGATTTGCGCTCCGCTTGGGGCATCGACGCCGGCGCGCGGGTTGTCTACAGCACGTTAAAAAGTCTTGATTTTCGTTCGCGATTTCCCTACGACCCCGGCGGGCCACCGCCCGTTGAACCTTGGACCGGTCTGGAAAACAGTTTGGATTTTGGCGGCGGTTGGACCTATGCCCAAGCGTTTCCAAGTTCCATCGCCACAGAAAGGCTGCACCGGATTTCCGGACGCATCGCCTGGTCCGACCGCGGTTTGACCGGAGATCGCCGCAGATTCGCTGCGGATTTGGCGACGGCGCACAATTTTCCGCTCGGTCGCCGCGCGGTGCTGGCAACCCGTGCCAGCGTCAGCTTTGTCCCTGTCGCCCCAGATGGCACGCCGGCATTTTACATTCATGGCGTACAACCACTTGATCCATGGGCGATTCTCGGCGTCGGAGCCGGTCAGGGTGCGATCGTGCGCGGCGCAGGGTCTGCGGCCGAGCGTCTAGCGGGCAACGGCTTGGCTTGGGGCGGTCTGCAAGTCAATCTGCCGGTGGCGGATATCGGCCAAGGTCCTGATTTATTGCCTGTTTATGCCGGACGTCTGAGTTGGATCGGCTTTTGCGATGTCGCGACCGCCTTTTGGCCCACGAGCGATCGCCGCTTTGGCCAGGGATCGCTTGCATCGGTCGGCACCGAACTGCGGCTAGATTATTCAGTGGGTTACACCGCGGCTGCCAGCGTTCGCCTTGGCTTTGCCCATGCATTTGGTGAACTGGGGGATACGGCTGGCTACTTGCAAATCGGTTTGTGATACCAATTCTAACTAATTCGCGCATGTAGGGGCGCCGCTTGCTGCGCGCGGAACCATACCCTAGTGATTGCCGCTCAACACCCGGCGAATACCTTCGGCATCTTTGCGAAATTCATGGTTTTTCGGCGCGAGCTTCAAGAACTGTTCGATAGCGCGCTTGGCTGCCGGTCCCTGATCGCGTTCCTTGTAGATCAAAGCCATGTGAAACCAAGCCTCCGCCACGTCCTCGCCGCCATTGGCAACGGCTTGTTGCAACCATTTCAAGGCATCGCTGGTTTGCCCGGCGTTGAGAGATGTCAGGCCCAAATAAAGCGCGGCGCGCGCATCGCTGGGACGCATGCGCAGCACGTCGCGCAGCACGGGCTGGGCATCTTTTGAACCCGTGGCGTACAGCGCATGGCCGAGCATCACCAGCGTATCGGCATCATTGGGTTCTTTTTCAAGCACGGCGCGCAGGTGCGGCACGGCTTGGGCGTAGCGCAGTTGATCGATAAACGATCGCGCGAGCATCCGGTGGACGTCGGCGATCGCGGTCACTGGGCGCCGAGCGGTCGCATAATTCGCCTCGCCCGACAAAATGGTGTTGAGCTCGACCACGGCCGTTTCGCGTGCGCCTTTGCGCGATTTTTCGTCGAACAAATTGCGAGCGAGTTCCATGCGGTACCACCATGCCAGGCCATCTAGGCCAATCGCTTGGCGAATCCGCGCAATGCCCTGTTCGATTTCTCCGCGCCGAAAAGCCAAGCGGCCAAATTGATACAGCGTATCCGGGCTTTTGCCATTGGCCGTCTCCGCAGCGCGGTCAAGCACGGTCTGCGCTCGATCGTAGTCCTTTGAATCAATTAAATAAGTGCCTGTCAGCGTGTTGAGTTCCACGTCGGACGGCGCACTTTCCGCAAACGGCAGCACTGTGGCCGCCGCCTCATCCGGTTGATTTTTGCTCGCCAGCGCTTGCGCCAACTGCATGGCCGCTTCGCGATCTAACGCTTTGTTTGCCCGCAGTTGCCGTAAAAAGCCCAGCGCGCGGTCGACTTCACCGCTATGCAGATCCATCTTGGCCGCGCGCAGCAAATAGGTGCGGTTTTGCGGCGACAGGCGCAAAAGGATCGTCAAGACCGCGCGTCCTTCGACATCTCGGCGCAGCGCAAGCAGTTCTTCTGACGTCAGGCGCAGAATTTCTTCGTCGTCGCCAAGGATCTTGCGGGCATTGACCAGCGTCGTCAGCGCTTCGTCGTGCTTGCCCGCCACCGCTTGCAGTTCGGCCAAGCGCATAATCGCGCGCAGGTGGCGCGGCTCTCGCTGGATCACCTGCGCAAACGTGTCCCGCGCGGTCGCAAAATGCGATTCCTTGTCCTCGACCTGGCCGCGCAGGTACAGCAAGTCGACGGAATCCGGATAGAACTTGGTCGCTTCCTTGATCTCTTCCAATGCATCTTCATTGCGGTTGACGTTGAGCCAGTACTCCACCAAGGCGACTTCAAAGGCAATCGACTGAAAATTCAGCTTTTTCTTGGCACCGACCAGCAAGGCCTTCGCTTCTTCAGAACGCTTGTGCAGCATCAGCAAACGCCCAAGCCGGATGGTCGTGAGTTCGTCGGTGGGTGTGAGCGCCAGCGCTTCCTGAAGAATTGAAATCATCTTGCTGGGTTCGCCCTTCTTGGCCGCCAGCCGCGCATCCATCATCAACGCGCGCTTGGCGAACAAACGGCTTTTCTGTTCGGTGGCCAAGCGATGCGCTTCCGCCAATTGCGCCGTGGCGCGCGCCATCTCACTGCGTTCGATCTGCGCCGTGCCCAACACCAACCAAGCCTCCGTGTGGCTTTCCGCTTTGGCCACCAGTGGTTCCAAAAGGGTAACGACTTTATCAAAAGCCCCAAGTCGGTCTTGCAACACCGCGTCCAGCATTGTGAATTTGGTCGCGTTGGCCGCGGTCTGCACCGCTTCCCGCATGGCGTTCATTTGCGCTGCTGCTTTGTCCAACTCCACAGAATGTTCAAGCTTTTTGCGCAACGGATCGACATCGGGTGCCGAAGTCAGGCCGGGATTGGTCAGGGCGTCGGTCATGAGTTGTTGCTCGACGTCAGCGAGCCGGATCCGCACAGCAACCCCTTGATCATCAAAAGATCCGGCGTCTAGCGTTGCCAATTGCTTGACCGCTCCGACCAGATTGGCATCCGCCAGCATCTCCAGTGCAGCAAGACGCGCCGGCTTCTTGAGCGTTGCCAGCAATTGGGTCAGGCGCTTGTGATACTGAACAACCTCCCGAAATTGTGTAGGATATCTCTCCAGCAAGTCCAAATACCGATCGGCGAGCGCCTGTTGCAATTGCGGGTCATTGCCGTGCCCGTTGGCCAGTTGCTCTAGACGGCGAATCTCGGCTTCATACGACTCACGGGTGTCCAAAAGCGCTACCGGCACCTTGAGTTCGGCCAGCGACAGGGCTTTGACTTTGGCCTTGACCACTGTTTTGCGGTTCAACCAGAACTTGCTGCCAAAATAGCCAAATCCGACAAATTCCGATCCGACGCCCAAGATGCCGATCGCCAACGCCGCCGTGATCAAGCCCTGCACGATCTTGCGGACGAGTTGACTTTTCGCTGGCAGCGCCCGCCGCGGCAACTCGATCCGCGGCCGCTGCACGACATTGTCGTCCTCGCCATGGGTGGCGGCTGAAGCGAATTGCGGATCGTGAAACAGCGATGGACTGCCACTTTCAAAAAGCGAATCTGCATCCGGTGCTTCGGCGCTTATTTTGAGAGCGGCTGGCGCTGGCCGCGATCCCGGAGCAAAAATGGCCTCTTCGCTGATGACTGAGCTGGTGCGCGGGGCCGACATGCGGCCAAAAGGACTGGCCTTCTGGCTTGTTGGCGCTTTTTGAACGGCTTGAACGGCATCTGAAAGCAAGGCATCAAAATCGATCACGCCAGCGCTGTCATGGGCAAAATCGACTTCATGGGTTGCGGACCTAGCGGGTGCCGCGGCCGGCTTTTCCACCGATTCAACAGCGGGTTGCGCCGCCCAGTCCGGCTTGCCCATCGCACTTGGCTGCAACATCGTCGTGTTGCCGTGCGTCAGATCGGCCATCGAGGAAAGGGACGGATCAGCCGTGCCACTGACTTGCAATGGCTTGCTCTTGATGCTGTCCGTGTTTTCGCGTTCGGGTACAAAACGCAACAAACACAGGGGGCACTCGACTGTACCGCCAGCCTTGTCACTGGATTGGCTGACGGGAAAGACGGCACTGCAATTTGGGCAACGGACGTTCAAGAAAAAACCCCATGGTCTTGGGCGATTGGCGACAGGCCGCCGCGCATGGCGCGTTTCTGCGGGCGAGCCGACGGGTCGCGTTCGCAAACGCGACGCTACCTTGCGCAAGCCAAAGGGTCAATTATTGCCCAATCGCTGTCAAATGTCTTGCAGCGCGGCTTGACATGGGCTGCGTCGCGCACGACCATGCCGGACGGCGGCGCAGGCAACGGTGCTGGTTGAGGGGCTCCCAGTGATCACGGAACATTCCCGTTTCCAATTGGAAGCGAGCAAGCTCGGACGCGACTTGATTTTTCAAGTCACGGTGTTTGAAAAGGAAGAGCGCAAGCGCAAACGCCTATTTGCTGAAACCCAGTGCTCCGATCCCTTTCACCTCGTCATCCAATTTATCATTCGCGAAGCGGCGGATTTTGAAACGCTGCTGCAACGTTTTGTCGCTCAGCTGGAACATCGCGGATTTGCACCCAATCGCATGCGGATGCGCAATGGCGGCAAGTGGGACCCGTGGTCGCCGGTGCCGTTTACTTCCGGCAACCAAATTGCCGCAGCCGATCCGCCGCATGCGCCGACCGCCGAGGAAAAGCCGCTGGCGAAGAGCAAAGCAAAGTAGCCAATGCTGCGCGTAAATTCTTGCGCGACTCAGATGAATGGCGTTTGCGCTACCCGTGAATCTGGGGACCTTCAGCGGTTGCACACTGTTTTGCATTGACACGCGGCGACGACGCTTCTAGCATGCGCGCCCCTGCTCGCCGCCGCAACCACAGTTGCGGTCCAAGCGCGTGGGTATTGCCAAATTATTCCAGTGAGTTTTCTGTGCCCCTGCTGCTGAAAATCGCCGACCTCTCCTCAACGCCGACGCAGTTGCGCGCGGCGTTGCCGATGCATTGGTGCGCGGAGCGCTTGGGCGATGCATTTGTCGCCCAGGAAGCAGTGGCCCACGTCGCAATAACCGCGACGCGCACCGCAGATGTTGTTGAAATTCATGGTGAAATCAGGGCAGGCTTTGGCTTTCCCTGTAGCCGTTGCGCAGCATCGGCGCAAATGCTCGCTAGCGCCGAATTTGATCATCATTTTGTCGGCAAGGGTCAGTTAGATGCTGGCGATCCCTATGATTCAGCGTCCGATTTTGATGCCGACCCAGATGTAAGTGAACACGATGGCGCCACGATTTTTCTCGATGATCTCTGCATTGAGCATTTGATCTTGGCTCTGCCCGACGTGCCGCTGTGCAGTGAAACTTGCCTGGGCGTGTGCCCGCAATGCGGCATCAACCGCAACAGCGAAACGTGCACAATGCCGCAAAATTGTTACACTTCTGGGGTCGATGATGGCGCACCGTCGCCGTGGGCCGCGCTGGCTGGTCTTGAGATCGTGCAGCAGAGCAAGAATTAGTTTCTTCATCCAGTTCAGCTATTTTTTTCGCAGCAACCTTTCAGTCAAGTTCATTTCAGTCGCGAGCAAGTTTTTTATATTTCGCGAGTTATCCGGAGGATCCCATGGCCGTTCCAAAGAAACGCATGTCCAATTCCAAGACCGCAAGTCGGCGCGCGCAGTGGGATATTCTTCCCAAGCCGACGATCGGCACTTGCAGCAAATGCCGCGCAGCCACGCGGCCGCATCACGTCTGTGCCGAATGCGGCACCTACCGCGGCCATCAGGTGCTCGCTCCGCTTGTGAGTGCTGAGGAAGCCGCAACCGCCGCCGAATAAGCCATTTATTTCAGACATCTGCAGGAATTCACCTGCGTCGAGGTTCGCATGCGCATCGCTATTGCTTCGGACCATGCCGCCGTTGGCTTGCGCTTGGAAGTGGCTGCTCATTTGGTTGGCCTGGGCCACGAAGTCGAAGATCTCGGCTGCGACCCCGATGACCGCGTCGATTACCCCAATTATGCCGCTGCGGTTGCCGGTGCTGTGGTTGCCGGCGGCGCCGACAAGGGCATTTTGCTGTGCGGCACGGGCCTTGGCATGAGCATTGCCGCCAACAAAATGGCCAAGATCCGCGCAGCGCTGGTCCACGATGTCACAACCGCACGCTTGGCAAGTGCGCATAACGACGCAAATATCTTGTGTCTCGGCGCCCGCGTGGTTGGCTCGGTGGTGGCGCTGGATTGCGTAGACGCTTGGCTGACAACGGCATTTGAACCTCGCCATCAACGGCGGCTGGATTTGATCGCGGCTTTAGAAGATTGAACCGTACCCCTGTGACCCTTAACGCGATCGCTGGCGACGACCGACCCACAAAGTGATCGACCATGCGCTGTCCCAAATGCGGCGACTTATCCGATAAAGTCATTGATTCGCGGGAACTTCCGGCGGGCGACGGCATTCGGCGCCGCCGCGCCTGTGACGCTTGCGGCAACCGCTACACCACCTACGAGCGCATCGAAACCACGCTGCCGTTGGTGGTCAAAAAGGACGGCCAGCGCGTGGTGTTTGATCGCGCCAAACTGACGGCCGGCCTGTTCAAGGCCCTGCATCGGCGGCCGGTGAGCGCTGAAACGCTGCATGATTTTGTGCGCGATCTGGAGCAAAAACTCTCAGCAGCGGGTGAACGCGAGGTGAGTTCGGCGGCCATCGGCGATCTGGTTCTGGCGTTTCTGCTCAAAGTGGATGGGGTAGCGTACGTGCGTTTTGCCAGTGTTTATCAGGAATTTCGCGATTTACACGAATTTTTGGCAAGCATGCGCGACGTTGCTGTTGTAGTCCAAACCACAACGGCGCCCGCTGGCGACGGCCTAGCAAATGACAATTGAACAGTGGACGATCACAGATGAATCCGCGATGCGCGCCGCGATCGCGCTGGGTCGACTCGGCACCTCTGCGGTGCGCCCTAATCCGCTTGTCGGCTGTGTTCTTGTCAAAGATTCTGAAATAATTGGTGAAGGTTTTCATGCCCGCGCTGGCGGACCGCACGCAGAGGTGGTCGCGCTTGCGGAGGCGGGTGAGCGCGCCCGTGGCAGCACCGCATTTGTCACGTTAGAACCCTGCAACCACTTTGGCCGCACGCCGCCCTGCGCCCGAGCGCTGGTTGATGCAGGAATTCAGCGCGTTGTGATTGGCGTTGCCGACCCAAATCCGCAGGCGCAAGGCGGTGCTCAAGCGCTGCGCGATGCAGGCATCGACGTGCAAATCGGTGTCTGCGCAGCGGAGTGCCGCGATCTGGCAGAAGTGTTCTTGGTAACCATTGAGACGAACCGGCCGTTTGTTCAGTTAAAAATAGCCATGACGTTGGACGGTCGCATCGCGGCCGCCGACGGCAGTTCGCAATGGATAACCGGTGTTGCAGCGCGAGGCGCGGTGCAAGCGCTGCGCGGCCAAAGCGACGCCATCCTGATCGGCTCAGGCACCGCGGTTGCGGACAACCCGCGGCTAAATGTGCGCGACAATTCAAGGCAAACCCAGACGCAGCCCTTGCGGGTTGTCGCCGATCGGCGCTTGCGGTTGTCGCCGCAATCCCATCTGGCCAATACCGCCGATCAGCGCACGTGGATCCTGACCGATGGGCGGCTGCACGGCGACCGCGAACGACGGACTCAGCTGCAAAATCAGGGAATTGAACTGATCGATGTGCGGGCTGATGCGGCCGATTGGCTGCGCGAGGCGCTGGTGCAACTGCGGCAACGCGGCGTGCAGCAGGTGTTGTGCGAAGGCGGTGCCCAACTGGGGTCTGCGCTTTTGACCGGTCATTTGGTCGATCGGCTGGACTGTTTTATTGCACCCAAG
Organism: Klebsiella pneumoniae; assembly: GCA_945889325.1. GTDB lineage: Bacteria > Myxococcota_A > UBA9042 > UBA9042 > UBA9042 > CAMDBH01. Next base: position 32,783 of record CAMDBH010000018.1, on the reverse strand, counting down.
TTGCTCGGCGCTGGGCGCAATGCTGTGGAAAATTTAAGTATTTTGCAATTGGCCCATGCGCAGTCGTGGCGGTTTGCCGCGCCGCAGGCGATCGGCGATGATGTTTGGCTGACCGCGCGACCCATTGCGCGCTCGCAAAGTGAGTAAGCATGTTCACTGGTTTGGTTGAAGCGTTGGGAAAGCTTGTCCATTGGCAGCGCTTGGGCGACGGCGCACGCATGGGTATTTCCGTTCAATTTCAGAAAAAAAGCGATGATATCGCCGTCGGCGACAGCGTGGCCGTCAATGGCGCGTGTTTGACCGCAATCGCCGTTGTCAAGCACGGTTCGCAGGTGGAACTGGCGTTTGACCTGAGCCATGAAACGCTGGCATTGACCGGATTTACCCAGTTGCAAATCGGTGATTCTGTCAATATTGAACGGGCATTGCAGGTGGGCGATCGCTTGGGCGGACACATCGTCACTGGCCACGTGGATGGCCTAGGCTCCCTGGAAAGCATTGAAGATCGCGGCGGTGCATGGGATATTTTGTACGCAATCCCCAGCAATTTGGCAGCGGAAGTGGCGGTCAAAGGCAGCATTTGCATCGACGGCGTTTCACTGACGGTCAACCGCATCGACGACGGCAAGGTCTGCGTCACAATCATTGCGCACACCGCACAAAATACCCAAATTATGACCGGTCACATGGGCAAAATTGTGCATATTGAAACCGATCTGTTGGCCAAGCACGTGCGCAGGCTGATCGAAGTGCACCTATTCACTAATAATTCTGAGGGGATTACGCTGGCACTGTTGCAAAAGTCGGGCTTTTTGCGTCAACCGCGTATTTGAATGACAATGCGGCATGGCGACGCCTTTTGCGCGCGGCAGCGCTGTCGCTTCAGGCATTGTCAAGGCGACGGGGGTCGCCACGCGCCGGTCGCGCTACTGCGTGATCAGACAGGACGGGGATACCGCGATTGATGAACGACTGGCCACTGGGCGCGCAAAAATACTTTGTATTTTCAGCATTCGCGCTGGGCGTCGCGCTGATTGCAGCGCCCTCATCGGCGCAGGCCCCCGTGCCGATGCCCGAGGCGACAACGACCGAAGCACCGCCGGAAGCCCCTATTGTGCAAGCAATTTTCTCTGTGCGCGCACTGATAGTCGCCGGACAGTTTCAGCAAGCTTTGCTTGAAGTGGAAAGGATCTTGCAGCGTTCACCCGAGGACGACGATTGGCGGGTGCAGCACGCGCGGTTGTTGTATTGGCTCGGCCGCCACGAAGAAGCCGAGGCCGAAACCAGACTGCTGCATCAGCGTCGACCGACGGACATAGAACTAACTGATCTTCTTGCACAAATCCTGCTCGCGCGCGGCAATCTGCGCGCATCGGTCGAACTTTACCAAGCCCTGCAAACTGCGGGCGACATGCGGCCCGAAGTCAGCCAACGCATTGTCGATTTGCTGCTTGAACTCGAAGACGCAGCCGGTGTCGAGCGCGCGTTGGAGATCGGGGGCAATTTGGACGAGGAGCAAAGGCTCAAATACGAAAAACTGCGGCATCCTTGGCTAAGTAACTTGATTCTTTCGTCCAATTTGCATGAGGCGCACTTGTGGCCGCGGGTCGAGGCCGACCTCGGCAAGCGTCTGTCCAAAAGCGCAACGATTTTAGTGGGCGCTTTTTACGAGCGGCGCTATACGGATACCAAGACCTTGCAGGCGTTTGCCCCGAAAGTGGAAGGGTATTTTAAGATCGGACACCTCGACCTGATGGGCCACCTCAACATCTCGCCATCGCTGAGCTTTTTACCGCTGGTCGATGCACGCGCAGACGCGATGTACGGCATCAACAACACCGTGTCCGCGGGCATTTACCTGCGGGGCGCGCGCTACGCCTCGGCAAACGCCGCCAGCACGACCTCGCTCACTTTTGCCCCCAATGCCCAGTTTTTTCGAGGGCGCTGGATCATCCAACCCGGCTACATGGCGATCGTCAATTTGCCGGGATCGCTGCTGAATTCGCTATTTTTCAAATTTCGCTTTCAATACACCGCTCACACCACATTCTTGCTGTGGACGTTTATAGGCCAGGATCCAACCGCGGTTGAGCGCTTCGGCACGGCCGACCTCGCGCAATCGGCCGGTGTTTCTGGCCTTCTTGGGGTTGACCATTGGCTGACGCCGCGCTACGGCGTGCGCTTCTCGATCTCACGGGTCCAACCTTTCTCCGACAACACGGCCCCATTTACCGAAGTCACCCTCGGCTTGCGAGGTCGCTTTTGAACTTTAGCTTGGATTCACTTACATTTACCCAGCTAATTATTGTGATTTTTGTCGCAATTGAACTGGTCGTGGTCGCCGTCGCACTGGTCGCGATGATTTGGGTGCGTGCGCGGGCGATTCAGCGCGAACAAGTTTACGCCAACGCCCGCCGCGACTTGCTGCATTGTGTGCAGATGATGACCGGTATCCACCCCAATCCAGCGGCCAAGCCGCGGGCCGTGACGATCTTGTCGTCGCTCACGCGCGATCACGCACGACGGCTGCTGACGGAAATGGCCGAGGAAGCCGGCCGCGAAGGTGCGATTCCTTTTGAAGAATTGTACGGCGCCGTCAACCTAGGTGCTGAAGCACGGGCCAACGCCAACGCGCGGCCGTGGGAACGCCTGCGGGCCATTCGCGAAGCACGCGCGCTTTCTGACCCAGCCCGCCTGCTCAAAGGTCTTTCACTGGACCAAGTGCCCGACGTGCGCTTGGGCGCCTTTGAGGCGTTGTGTTCGCTCGGCCGTGCCGATGAAGCCGTCGCGGGTTTGCCGTTGCTGGCCGACGATGGACGCCTGAACCGCATGCGCGCCATCGATGCGCTGGTCGCCTCAACGCCGTTGCCGCAAGCGGCGATGATCGAACTGGCGCGCTCGCAATCGCCGGCGATTCGCCAAATTGTCGTGGCGGTGTTGGGCATGGCGCGGGTGCGCGAAGGCGTCGAGGTGGTCATCCACGCCGTGACCGATGTCGATGCCGAAGTGCGCATTCAAGCGGTCAAAGCTTTGCGCGAGATGCGCGATGCGTCAGCGCTTGCCGTTGTCTTGTCTGCACTTGATGACGAACGCTGGGAAGTCCGCTCCGAAGCGACGCGCACGGCCGCGGTATTGGGCGGCGGCGGCGCCGCGGAAAAGATTGCCTTGCGCTTGGACGACAGCGCCGAATGGGTGCGCCACAACGCCGCGATTGCGTTGAGCCAATGCGGTCCCCAGGGTTTGTCGTGTTTGCGCGCGGCGGCGGCCAAGGGCAACCACGGCGCCAGCAACGCGTTGGCTGAAGCGCGCCTCAAAGTCGCCGACGCCGCGGCGGCACCAGCATGAACATCAGAAGGCGGGCCTGCGTTTGATCGAGTTCTTCAACGTTTTCGTGCTGATGTATTTCGTGCTGTTGACCGCAGGCTACATCGCGCTTTTTATCGGCGCTGTTGTCGGCGTGATTCAAGTGCGGCGCGACTTGGAGGGCAGTTCGCCAGAAAGCGTGATCACGCGCGGCCGCGCGACGCTGCCGATTTCGATCTTGGTGCCGGCGCACAACGAAGAAAAAACGGTGGTGGAATCGATTCGCGCGCTGCTGCGTCTGCGGTATCCGGAACATGAAGTCGTGGTCGTCAATGACGGATCGACCGACGGCACCATGAAGCACTTGCGGCGGGCATTCGCGCTTGAAGCCGTGCCCATCGATTTGCGCTTGGAAATGCCGTGCAAAGCCATCCGCGCGACTTACCGCTCCGCGTTGTACAAGCGTTTGATCGTAATCGACAAAGACAATGGCGGCAAAGCCGATGCGCTCAACTGCGCCATCAACGCCAGCCGTTATCCCCTTGTCTGCGCGATCGACGCCGACACTTTGATCTTGCCCGACGCCCTGTTGCGCTTGGTCCGGCCGTTCTTGACTGATGTCGACGTCGTGGCGGTCGGCGGCACGATTTGTCTGGCCAACGGCTGCAAAATTGAAAAAGGCACCGTGGTGGAAATGGGCTTGCCCAAATCTTGGCTCGCTCGCTTCCAAGTTGTTGAATATCTGCGCGCTTTCTTGGTCGGTCGCTTGGGGTGGGACCGCATGGGCGGCAACTTGATCATTTCAGGCGCTTTTGGCCTGTTCCGCCGCAGCGCGATTACGGCCGCTGGCGGCTATGCCCACGATTCTGTTGGTGAAGATATGGAACTGGTGGCCCGTTTGCGCCATCAGATCCCGCAGTGGCTGCAAGGTCGCGCCATCTGCCACCTGCCTGATCCGGTCAGTTTCACTGAAGTGCCAGAAACAATTCGCATCCTTGGCAATCAGCGCGACCGCTGGCAGCGCGGCTTGGCCGATACGCTGTGGCGCCACCGCCAAATGATCTTCAACCGGCGCTATGGTGCCATTGGCATTGTGGTTTTCCCGTTTTTCGTCCTGTTTGAACTGCTCGGCCCGTTGATTGAATTGTCGGGTTACTTTTACTTCGTGCTGCTGGCAGTGGCCGGTGTCATCGAACCGTGGTTTGCTGCCCTGTTTTTTATCCTAGCGATTCTCATCGGTTTTCTTTTGTCGTTGGGCGCCATTTTGCTCGAAGAATTGTCGCTGTCGTTTTTCCGCGAACGCGGCGATATGTGGCGCTTGGTGGCCGTGTCGCTTTTGGAAAACGTCGGCTACCGCCAGCTCATCTTGTTCTATCGTCTGCGTGGTTTGTGGAAATACGTCCGCGGCAATAAGACTTGGGGCCGCATGACCCGCTTGGGCTTTGGCGCCGGTGCCGCGGCAAAACGCGACCAGACAAGCAACGCCCTGCCTATTTTCGTGACCCTCTTGCTCGTTGCGCTTGTGGCGCTTCCGGTGGGTTGGTTGGTCAAACCGAAGTCGCCATCGCTAGTGCAAGTTATCGATAAGACTGTACCTTTTCCGAATCACCGCGAACACACTCGGCTGATGTGGCTGCTGTCGCAGGCCAAAGCCACGCCGCCGCGCAGCCGGGTGCTGTGGGATGCCGCGCGCGATTACGTCGGGTGGGATCCGTTTACGCGGTCGCACCGCGATCTGGAGCCGTCTGACTTGATTGGCAAAAATTTGCTGTACATCGCCGATACCTATGGTGTTTACAGCGACGACTTTGACACCATGCCGCGGCCTGTCGCCCACTTGGAGTTGTCCAAACGCCTGTTTGGCGGCTTGACCGAAAAAGAAATGGATGCCATTGAAGAATTCGCGGCGAAAAAGGGCAGAATTGCCGCCGAGTTCAATACGTTTGGCACCCCAACGGAGACTGCGGTGCGCAAACGCTTTGAAAAAGTCATCGGCGTGCGCTGGTCCGGCTGGGCTGGGCGCAGAGTCGATGAATTTTCAGACGATCGCGAAATCGCCCAGTGGGTGCAAAAACGTTGGGCGGAGGAGACCGGCAAGCCTTACGACTTGGAAGGGCCGGGGATCTTGCTGATTCACGAAGACGGCCGTGTCGTTTGTTTGCAAGAAGAAGTCGATATTCCTGTGGATCCGCTGGTCTTGCACCAAGGTGAGGATCAAATACCTTTTACTTACTGGTTTGACATCGTCGAAGCCGATGATTTTGCCCATGTGCGTGCGGAATTTCACCTGAAAACGACGTCGATTGGCAAAAAGCTGCTCAATAAGTTCGGCATTCCGACGATTTTCCCAGCTGTGGTGCACGACGATGCCATGACGCGGACCTATATGTCGGGTGACTTCTCTGACGGTGAAAACACCTTGGGCCCGCCGTGGCTGGCGCTGGTGCCGCGTTTCCGCGGTGTGATGGCCAGGGCCAATTTGGTGCCCGAAAATGTGCGACTGACCTGGATGGTGCACGCGGCGTTGGTGAACAAGATCCTTGAGGCCCAGCCGTGACTTCACACCGGGGACCCGGCAGGAATTTAGCGCTTGCCGTCGTATTTGCCCTGTTGACAGCCAGTTGTAGTCCCGCTGTCTGGGTACGACCCACTGAAGGCAACTGCGTCAATGCCGAAGGGGCAAGCTGGTCCGCCAAAGCCCGAAATTCACTCGTTTTTGCTTCCTACCGTCCGGGCAAAGTTTACGACATTGATCGCAAAAATCGGCCGGTAAATTTTCGAATTGGCGCATTACCCACTGATTCTAAAGCAGTTTTGAGCTATCCCGACACAACTCGTTTTGGCGGCGGCGATTCCGGCTTTGAACAAATGCGCGGGCGAAGCTTTGTTTACGACGACGCGCTGGCGGTGTTGTGGCTGACGGCCAGCGGCGACCAAACGACGGCCAGGCAAGTGCTGCAGTCCCTCGCCGCTCTGCAAAGACCGGATGGAGCTTGGGGATTTGGCTTTCAAGTCCAAGGCGACGGCTTTTACAACATGGCCTATGTGCGCGCAGGCGCCGTGGCGTGGGTTGTCTACGCATTTGCCCGCTATCAAAGCGTTTTTCATGACGACCGCTTTGCCGCCCATCTGCGCCGCGGTGTGCGCTGGTTGCTGAGTCAGCGCGATGACGCCACAGGCCTGATCTTCGCCGGTTCGGGCCGCTGGATCGATGACACGCACTTTGAACCTGAGTTCATCGCCAATTTCGCGGCAACCGAGCATCAAATTGACGCTTGGTTCGCTTTGCGCGCCGCAGCCGACGCCGACGCAGCCCTTACAGCGGAGTTGCAACCGAATTTTGTGGCCGATGCGCTCGCTGCAGCGATTGAAAACCGTTTGTGGCTCGAGGGCGACGGCCACTACGCCCAAGGCGCGTCGGCAACGGCTATCGATCGCAGAAGCGCGCTCGACGCGGCTGGTACCTGGGCGGCGATTTACGCTCTGGCCCATGCCAATCCGACGCGGGCCGACGATCTGCTGCGCTATGTCGACAAGGCACACAATTTGACCATCGGCGGTTGGACCGGCTGGCGGCCTTACCTCACAGAACCGCCGCCCACTTGGTTTGTCGAAGGTTCCATGGCGATTCCTCTGGTGCAAATGCGCTTGGGCAATCGCGATGCGGCGAAAACGGTGTTTCAACGCTTCATCGATTTGGCCTGCAGCGCCGGCGTGCCACTGGTGTACTCGCCCGGTTGGTTTGAAGATTTTCCGCTGAGTCCGGCCGTCGCGCCGACGGTATGGTTTTTGTTTGCCGCCAGCGAAATTCTTGAAGGCGAGCCCGCGTTTTTGTGGAATGAGACTGCGCTGCTGGGCGGCAAGCCGCCGCCAGCGAGGGCGACGAGGTGAGCGTGGCCGATTTCGGCAAATACACGAAATTTTTTTGGCGGTTGTCTTGGTTGCTGGGCGCAATCGGGCTGCTGTTTTGCCTGCCAGCATGGGGGCAGGCAGCGGACTTTTGGAAGCCGACCCGCAAAAATGTCGTCGCTGAAATGCTGCCGCGCCGCATTCCCGGTCTATTGCCCGCAGGCGCTGTCATCGAAGGCGTCGCTCTGCTCGATCGGTCCATTGGTGTGACGATACAAAAGCTTAATGCTGAAACCTTGGTGTTCACTTTGCGACCGCGCTCGACGCCGCGGGTGCTCGGGGAATCGGTGCGGTTTGACGTGTCTTCGCCGCTGAACGACGACGGCGGCGCGCTGCGCGCTGCGTTGGTCGAACTGGTGCGCCAGCGCGAGGGCAACTTTAGTTGGGAACCCGAGCAAGCCGCGGCAGCGGAGGCTGTGCGCGACCCAACGCCGCAAGAGCCGCCAGGCCCCGCCGCAAAAGCGCTGCCAACCCCAACAAAACTGCCGGAGCCAGAACGCCAAGACTGGGTCCTGTTGCCGATTGCCGCGGTGGCTTTTGCCGTTTGGCGGGTGACAAAAAAGGCGCACACATGAAAGGAACTTGGTTCGATCTCCCTCGCTTCGCTTCGCGCCGCTATTTGGGGGGCTTCTACGAGCAACATCGCGTAATCAATGGCGATAGTGTAGATTTTGCCGACGATGCGGCCGCGCTGCTGCAAGCGCGCTGGGCGGGTTGGCTCAACATCGATGCGGACGACCTGCTGCTAGCGGCAACAGCGCATGATGCTTGGCATTTATTGGCAAACGCGCTGCTACTGCCCGATGACGTCGTGCTGATTGCCGAACCGACGTTGTCCGCATTTCCGGCGGCGGCGTTGGCTGCGGGTGCAGCCTACGTGGATGTCGGCCGCAGCCACAACGGTGAAGTGCCGTTCTCCGCGTGGCAATTGGCCCTGCAACACCATCCGCAAGCGCTGATCATGGCTGAGTTTCCAAGCCTTTACGCTACCGATGATCTCGTCGCGCTCACTGAACTGCACGGCCGTTTCACGCTTGTCGATGCCACACAAAGCGAGCAATGGGCCGGGCCGCGGGCGCAACCGCTGGCCGTTGGCAGCGCCATGGTGGTGGCGTTGCGCGATCCCGATGCGCCGCAAGCACCTGTACTTCATGCTATTGTCTGCGCGCCCGCCACCGGTCGGTCGTTGCGGCAGTTGCAAGGTCCGTTGCGTTGGCCCGAGGTGTTGCTGCGGCAGGCGCTCGGCGTTTTGGCCGGCTTGCACCATCAGCCGCAATGGCCACTAGCCGTCGAACAGGAAATGCACGAAAAATACACGCTTTTTGCTGACCTCGCCCGCGCATGGCCGGGCGCGGTGGTACTGCCGCGGGCGGGCATGCGCGCGGGCGTTTTGTGCATGGCGGGCGATGCGGCGGCCTTGGCGCTGCATTTGCAGCCAAAGATCTTTCCGCTCTTTGCCTATGGCACGCACCCGATGCGCGATCTGCTGCTCATCGACTTGACCCAGGCCGCAGTGCGAAAGTAGATTACTTTTTGATAATAGGAACTTGCAGCTCTACGCTGACTTCGCTCTTTTGCCGGTCAGGTTCGCCGATATGCACCACGGTCGGCTGGCCGGGCGCCAAAGTGTAGCCCGCAGCCGTGACTTCGTTGACAAATTGCGCAAGCTTATCCGGCACATCGCCCCGGTGAATCCTCAAAGTCTTGGTCGCTAGGTAGGCCTCGCCGGCCAATTTTTTCAGCGCCGCAAGTGCCTCTTCGCGCGGCGGCAAATCTTGGGGCCAAGTTAGCCACAGGACGACGCTTTTATCCAGATCCGCCGGAATCGCGCCGGGCGAAAATGCTTCAATCGGCAACACATTGCGCGGCATCCACGGCAAAGCTGGCACTTTGGCGTCGACGGCGGCATCGATGCCTTTGTGGGTGCCGGCTTCAATAGCAAAGCCTTGTAATTCTGGACGATTGCTGAATTTCATCGGGCTTGCGGCTGTGTAGGGCGGGACTTTTAGCTTGGCGGCCTGAGCACCCGGTGTTATGTCCGTGATGCGATCGACGTACTGCAATTCAATCGGCCCATCGGCAGCGCGCTGTTCCGCCGAATCCGTTGTCGGACCTTTGACTTGCACTTGCCGCCGCCTTGCATCGGCGCTCTTTGAATCGTCGCTTGCATGGTGGGTCTGAAACCAAATGACGCGGCGCGTGGTGGGAATTTTGGCGTCGCCAAAATTGCGCACATCGTCAAAGTACACCCGCGCAAAAGCGAATTCCAACGCAACTACCCTGAATTTCAAAGGATCCAGCATCAACACGATTTGACCGTCCGGACTGCCAAAATCGAGCTGCACTGAATTGACGACTTTGCCGTCCAATTCAATGCCACCAGCGCGGGTCACCGCATATTCTTTGCCCAAAAGTGGCACCAGCACGGTGGCCAAATGCATGACTTGTTGCAACTGCAGATTAAAAAATTCCGTGCGATCGGTGGGCACAACCAATTCACCTACCCGACGAAAACCGCGGCCATTGGCGGCACCCAAACTGCTCTGCGCCAGCACATCGGTCGCGACCAGCGTATGCATGGTGTCGACTGAAACTTCATAGGAGCTGACGCGCAAGGGTTGCAGGACGGTCGTATGCAAGGTGGCTTTTTGGTACGCCGCCAAGGCTTTTTCACCGCCCGCGGCTTCAATGGCCATTTTTAACAGGCGCAGGGCGTCCTCAGTCGAATGGGCATAAAACCCACCGCCGCCGCGGCTGGCCGGCGGGGCATTTTCCAACGACGGTGCCTCAGGAATGGCCAACGCTTCTGGCGCTTTGCGCCCTGTCGTAGCTGAAGCGTCCTCGGGCCCATCCGTGTGCAGACGCGGCAGTTTGCCTTTAGAAGGTCCGTCGTAAGGTCCGTCGTTGTCCGCGCTCGTGTCTTGGCCAACCGCGGCCGGCGCCGTTTTGGGCCCACCATTGTGCCGCGACATCCAAAGCAAACCAGCGAGCAGAGCGAGCGCAGCAACCACCGCGATGGCAAATTTGGGATTAGATTTCATGGGTCATCACCTGCGCTGATTGTGGATGGGGAATCAGCTGCCCGCTTTTTCAGGGCGGGAGGTGCGTATTATTGTCGCAGTCGGCAAAGCACGGCAAGTGCAGCCCAAATTCCCGTTGGAGCGCCTGACTTTTGCCTGCGCTGCAATTTTTCCCCGAAGCACAGCGTGGAATCGGGGCGAACATCTTACAGCGTCCGCAAAAACTTTAATAAATCAGACTGTTGTGTTTCTGGCAGCTTTTGGAAAGCGGTCGCTGCGGCTTGCGCATCGCCGCCGTGCATCTGGATCGCTTTGGCCAAATCAGCCGTCCGGTGATCGTGAAAATAAGCCGTGCGGTGCCGAAGGCCCCACAAGGCTGCGGTCTTCCACTCTGAACCTTTGGCGTTAAAATCGACGATGCCGTTGTCAAAAGCTGCGCCCATGTCGTGCAAGCACAAATCCGTATAAGCGCCGCGCACTTGGGGCGTAACGTCCGAGCGGTGGCAATCGGCGCAGCCGATTTGTAGGAAGAATACCATCCCGTTCAAATGGGGCGGCAGCGCCGGTGGCGCGGCAAGGCCACTGACAAAATCCACTAAATGATCAATAGTTTGTGTCGGCTGCTCTGGATCCGCCACCGCGTCGATGTCGGTCAGCAAGCGTTGGTCGCGCTCCACCGGATTGGTGATGCCAATTTCCATGCGCAAGGCGTCGGCGATGAAGTCGCGCAACGTCGCCGTATGGGCTTTGTAGCCAAAACGCCCGACACGATTGCCAAAAACGACATTGACATGCCCGCCCTTGCCGCAGTGATCGCGCAAATCGGCATCCGCAATCTTTTCCAGCAGGCCTAAACCGTACAGGGAGGGCGGAGCGTGCATACTTTCTTTTGCGCCCACGGGCACCTGCAACGGCATGAAGCCCGGCAAACACTTTTTGGGCCAGACGCCCTCAATTTGCGGCGGTGCGAACACGACCCGCGCGGCGTGGCTAATATCGCTGTTGCCACCCAATGTTGGCATGTTGTGGCACGACGAGCACGCCACATCATTGAAATGCGGTCCCAAACCCGTTTGCGGCGTGTAGACGCGGACAAAGTCGACGCGGCCGTTGTCAAATGCTTTTCTTTGTTCAGCGGTTAGGTCGCTGCGCGCTTCGCCCGGTGGCTCCTGGGGTGTGGCGGCTGGCGCGGGCAAGCCGGCTGGTCTGGCCGCGGCGGTCGCTGCGGGTTTGTTGCACCCGATGCAAGCGCCGATGCAGAAGGCAAAAAATATGGACAGAAACGTTAACTTGCGTTTCCGTGCAGCGAGTTTCATGGTTCAACCAGTGTGACCGTCGTTCCAGCGACGATGTTGGTGGAAGTCGAGTGCGGGTTGTTGGCGTTGGTAGCGACGCCCGGCCACCACACTTCCAACTTATCGATTTGTTTAGCCGATCCCAGACCAAAATGCAGGCTCCACTGCCCAGTGCCGCCAAAGCCGGTGTTGCCGATCAATTGCCGCCACATCTGCTTGCCGTTGACGGTCGCCACCGCCCGCGCACCGATCGGGAAGGTGCTGGTGGTTTTGGACGTCAACCGCACAACCACGCTGGATTTGGCGTTTTTGGGCAAATCGTTGCGCAGCACGCGAACGTCGCCTTCGCGCCGCACTTGGACGATGTCCAAATCGCCGTCGCCGTCGATGTCGACAGCGGTCTGAGCGATGCCGAAAAATGAGCCGGATTGACTGACCGACGGCACGATGGTGAAGGTCTCAAACGTGCCATCGCCCTTGTTGCGAAAGAACAAGTCAGTGACCAAGGGCGGATTTTTCATCTCGTCGCAGGCACCCAGCGGTGCCAACGCGCCCTTGGGCGCCCATGCCGCGACGCCGAGGTAGATGTCCTCCAACCCATCCTGATCAAAATCCGCAACCAGCGGATCCCATGCACTGATATCGTGGGTCGCACCTGCAAGCGCCCACTTTTCAGCTTCGTCGACAAAAGTCACTGGATTGCTGCCAACTGGAGATTTTTGCGTGTAAAGCTCCATCGGACCCGCGTCGGCTGTGGCCAAATCGAAATGGCCGTCGCCGTCAAAATCGCCAATACCCCAGCCCATGACGTGGCCGTACACGCGAAAGCCGATGTCGGTGTTGTAGGCAGTAAACTTGTTTTTGTTGTTGTACAGCAAGGAGTGGGCGCCAAAATCGTTGCCGATCAAGGCGTCCAACCAGCCATCGCCGTCGATGTCGACCGCTGCAGCCACCGTGGCCTCGCCGCCGGCCGGCAATTTCCAGTTGTTGGTTTGATCGACGTAAAGTTTGCCATCCACGCGCAACAGCAGCCGATCTTGCGTCGATGGTTTAGGCGGCACCGGCTTTGCGTAGTAGCAGGCAAAGTCTTTGTTCAAATAATTGCACGAAACGTTGTCGCACGATGTGGTGGAGTCGCCAGCGCCGACCAAAATATCGATGTCACTGTCGTGGTCAAAATCGCCAACGACCGCGGACCAAGTGGTAAAATCCATGGCTTTGGGTAGGTAAATCAGGCTTTTGTCGACAAAAATGCCTCCGCCCTCGTTGTGGTAAAAGGCCATGCCTGCATCCTTGAGGCCCACCAACAAATCCAATTTGCCGTCGCTGTCCAAATCGCCCAAAGAACAGCCAGCTGCCGGAATGACAAGCGATGTGTCGACGTTGCTGTACACGTCCACTTTGCCGGTTGCCTTGCGCAAAACTGTGTGAATGCGCGTCTTTCCGCCTTTAGGCGCTTTTTCGATAACGGCAAAATCATCATTGCCATCGCCGTCAAAATCCGCTCCAACGGTGCAAAACGTATGGGTAAAGCCCGCTGCGAAATCGCCAAGGCCCATTTTTGCCGTCACATCGACCATAAAATCCGCTTTTGGCAAGGTCGCCAGATCGACCGGGGTCAAACCAGTGACGGCATTGGGCGCATACCAACTTGGGGGCGAAGCATCGGTTGTTTCAACGGTTGATCCGCCGTCAGCGTCAGCATTGGATCCCAAGGCGTTTGACGGACAAATTGCTGTTTTTTCAATAATTTGCAGCGGGCCATTGACGGCAACTTTGTCGATCACGCTGACGCATCCCGTAGGCCACCACACGCGCACCTGATCGGCGGTGGCGGCAGCGCCCATGCCAAAATGCAAAAGATAATCACCATGTGCGCCAAAACCGGGCACAGGCGTGACTTGACGTTCCTGCATATGCCCGTCGGAAAACACCTGAATCAGACTGCCCACACCGTTGGGCGCGGATTTGTCGGCGATCAACTGCACATCCAACCAATGGCCCTGTCCCGGCGTGTCGTTGCGCCAAATGCTCAAAATCCCAGGAAAAGTCATGACCGCTAAGTCCAAATCGCCATCGCCGTCCAAATCGGCGCTGGCAGCGACGACGCTCGGCACGGCCGGTTCGGCGTTGGCGGCCCAAGGCACAATGCCATGGGCAAATTTCTTGCCGGCGCCTTGGTTGCGAAAGGTCAGATGTGCGCCCTTGGGATCGTTAAATTGCACTTCACCTTCAGCACTTAAAGGCAATTTTCCCGGCAGCGCCTGGATCGACACGCCGGCAAACACATCGCGGTAACCGTCGTTGTTCAAATCCAACGCCAACATCGGCCAAGTGACTGTATCCGTCGTACCATCCCAAGTGCCAAAGGCATTGCCAGCGTTGACAAATTTTGCGTCTTTTTGGCCCTTGTACACGGACGGCGGGCCAAAATCGCCGGTGATCAAATCGTCGATGCCGTCGCCATCCAAATCGCTTACCGCACTGCCCATCGTGTGTGAATACGCGCGCATACCGATGTCGGTGCTGTGATAAGCAAAAGTGCCATCGGCGTTGTTGCGGTACCAACCGAGCTTGCCAAAGTCATTGCCGACAAACAAATCGGCCCAGCCGTCGCGGTCGAGGTCGTGCACGCTCACGGTTAGCGTCGCGTCTTTGTCGTCGACCCCGCTGTTGGCGCTGACGTCGGTAAACGTGTTGCTGCCGTCTGCTTTGGCATCATTGCGCAAAAGCCGGTTCGGTGCGCCGTCAGGTACGCCGCCGCAGCACTGATAGACACTGCTTTTGTCGGTTTTGCCGTCCAAACACTTTTGATCGATTGGCGTCGTTTGGCCAAAACAGCACTGGTAGTATTTTTCGTCGGCAGGTACGCATTTGAAATGACCGGGGCTTAAGTTCATCGGTCCAGTGCGGCCAAGGTACAAATCGATGTCGCCATCGCGGTCGTAGTCCAAAAATGCAATGGTATTGGTGTACGGTCCTTGCACCGCTTTGGGCACCACTTTGTCGGTGACGTCGATAAACGTTTCATCCAAATTGTTGTACAGCACGCGCACACCGGTGAACCCGGCCAGCACCAAATCCGTGAAACCGTCGCCGTTTAAATCACTTGCGGCACAATCCGTAACGGAAAATGCGCCAGTGACTTTTGGATCCAGATTGGTCACGGTCGCGCTAAACTTGCCCGCACCGTTGCCGGCCATCAACGTAATTTTGCGCGGTCCAATCGCGGTCGCTGGTTGTTGCACCACCAGCAGATCGGCAATGCCATCGCCCGACAGATCCTGCCACAAAACACACGAATCGATGTCGGACACGCTGACACCAATCGATTTTGTCACATCGGTCCACACAAAATCGGCCGCTGCCGGTGGCGAACTCCAGCCTGGCTTGGCGCAGGTGTTGCCCAACATCGCCAGTCCGGGCTGCGGCGTCGGTTTTCCCAGCGCATTTGTCAGCGGCGCGGGCGCGCAGGGATCGACCCAAATGGGTGGCCCATCGCTCGCGTCGATGTCCGGCACGGTATCTTCTAGGATATCCGGTACATCTGCGACCGGCGTGGCGTCGACGCACACGTCTGCGCAAGCTGAAATTTCTGTGTCATCGCTGGATTTTAGGTCGGCAAGGGCATCCGTTGGCCCTTCGATACCGCTGTCGGCGATGCTGCTGCAGTCCACATCCGGAATCGGTTCGGTTTGGGCGGGCGTGCTGCACGCGATTGCCATGCAAAAACAAGGCCATCGGGCCGATGTCGCGGTTTTGCAAGCCCAAGTCAACCACCGCATCGCACTGCGCCTCACGTCATCGCCCAGCCTGTGCGACGCGTGCCGACAAGCCATGAGATTATGCGCCCCGCGCAGGGGTGTCGCAAGCTGCAACGCCTTTGTGTCGCTGCGGCGGGCTTTTGCCTGCGCGGCCGCCGACATTTGTCGCTGATTTTGCTAGCGCTTGTGCTTTGCCGTTTGACGTCGTGCGCATAGCCAAGTAGGCTGGCAGGCGCGCCAATTGCGGCGCTTGATTGGCCTCGATGGCGCTTGCCACACCGACAAAAATGGCTGCAAGCCTCTGTGCTAGAACAGTTCTTGCGCTGACGGCCGTTTTGCCTGCAAGTTGCACGCCCGCAATGCCTGCTGGCGAAGCGGCCACAATCGGTTTGGCGCAGCATGTCGATCAGGTGCTGGACGATCCCACGCGGCTGGTTTTGTTCAAAGCGCAACAAAATGACACAAGTGCTGAAGTCGCACCCGCTGCGGCCGCCACAGCCACCGCGGTCGCCTCGCCGACGCAGCCAACGCCCGCGGTCGCCGCTAAAACGGACGATTCAGCAATCGTTCCGCGTGGCGCTTTGCCCGACGCGGCTGCATCGCGGGTCAAGCGGGGCAATGCGGAACTAGCGCTGGCAAATGACAAAATGGCCGCGGATCAAACGCCGCCGCGTCCAGCGGCAGACGCTGGCGACAAGAACGCCAAAGTGGCAAAAGCGGAACGCCCACAAAGGCCGGAAAAGGCTGAGAAACCTGACAAAGCGGAAAAACCTGACAAAGCGGAAAAACCCGAAAAAGCGGAAAAAGTCGAAAAAGTACCGGATAACGTCGCGGTGCCGGAAGGGGCTGACGCAACGGATTTGTATTACAGCGGCAAGCGCAAATGGGAAGCCGGCGATTACCGCGGTGCCATCGCCGATTTGAAAATTTCCCAGCAAGTGCGGGCCAGTACGCGGACGTTGACGCTTTTGGGCAAGGCTTACTTTGATGCAGGCGATTTGCCGCAGGCGGTCCGAGCCCTGCAGGCGGCCGGCAGCAACGAAGAGGCGCAACTGCTTTTAGCCAATGTTTTCCAACAAATGGGCAAGACGGCGCAAGCGAAAAAAGTGTATGAGGCTTTTGTTAAAGCGCACCCCGATCACCCCAAAGCCGACTGGGTACGCAACTTGCTCAAAAGCCTTTAGAATTTTGCCCAAACGGAGATTTGCGTGCACAACCTCAAATGGCTCCACTTGATCGTTGCGGCGGGGGTGGCCACCTCCTGCGGCAAACCGCGCCAACAACCGGCTCCGGTGCAGCCCGTGGCGACAGCGCCGGCGGCCGTGCCGCCGAAAGTGAACACAAATTCGCAGGCCCATGCCAGTGAATTTGTGGCGACAAACAAGGCCGACCCGCAATGCCAGGACTGTCAGCACGGCGACACCAAGGATTCGCCCAAGCCAAACAGCGCCCAGGAACCGCTCAACGAAAAGACGCTGGCAGAAGTCACTAAAATTATTGATGATACTTGCCAAATTCTAGAGGATGGCGTCGATCTGCTGGAGAAAAACGCCAAAACGCCCGCCAACGCCAAGGACGCCATCGACGCTTATCGCAAGAAAAATGCCCAGGTGATTGCCTCGACGTTTGAAAAAGTGCGGGAGGTCAAAGCCCAACTTATTGCCATGGGCTATGATCAGGATATTCCAGAACAAGTGCGCCCGCGCTTTGACGACCGCATGGCCAAAATCCAGCAACGCCTTGAAGTCATGCGCGAAACTTACATGAAATACCCCGCGGCACTGGAGACTTTTGGGGCGCTCTTCCCGCGCAATCAGAGATAGCCATGAATGCGGAGCAACCGCCCGTCGATCCAGAACTATTGGCGGTGCGGCGCATGGCGTTTCGCGCGGTCCTCAACGACGCAATGCGGCGCAAGACCCGATTGGCGCCACTGCTTGCCCTACTACTTGTTGGCATTTTTGTCCTGCAAAGCACCGCAGATCAATGGTTGGGCGCCAACGGCAGTGATGAATTGCTGTTGGCCGGCGCGCAAATCAACGCGCGCGTGTTATCGGGTCAGTGGTGGCGGCTGTTTACTGCGCCGATCATGCACGCCAATTTTGGACATTTACTAAATAATGTCGTGCTATTGTATGTGATCGGTCGCCCAGTCGAGGCGGCTTACAATTCCGCGCGCTTCTGGCTGATTTTTCTCGGTGCGGCGGTCGGCGGCGGCGCAGCCGCGCTGCAACAAGGCACTTTGCTGTTGGGTGCGTCCGGCGCGGTCATGGGTTTGTTGGGCGCGTTGGCGATTTTGGGCCTAAAAACATGGTTCAAACTCACGCCGCCTTTGCGTTTGTTCCTCATCGGCGCGCCGTTGTTGCTATTGCTGCTGCGCATCGGCGCGGATTCACTGGGCACAGCGCCAGAAGCCAGTCGTTTGGCGCATTTGGGCGGGGCACTTGGTGGCATCGCCATGGCAGCGGTGTTGCGCCCGCAGTTGCGCGCCAAACGCAACGGGCCCGACGGAATGGGTTTGGTCGCTTGGGGCTCAGCCGTTTTTGCGCTGGGTGCTGTGCTTTTGGGTTGCATGCGCATCGGTGCACCCTACGCACATCCTGCCTTTGACAAAGGACAATTTGAATATTCTGCCATGCAGATCGCCTATCCGGCGGCCGTGCAACGCGGCATTTGGCGCGACGGCGACTGTCAGGGCGACCACGTCGACAGCGAGTGGACCTTGCGCACCGAACGCATCTTGTGTTTTCGCCTGCCGTTGGGCGGGTTGCTGCTGATTGGGCAACGGCAGCAACTGTTGCCGCAAGATCATGGCGACGATTTGGCGCTGCGTCAGGCCAATGACAGCGGCAAGTTTGCGTTGCGCCAAGCCCAAACCATGTTGTATCCGCTGGGCACACGGCATCTGTATGTCTTGCAGGCTGCGGAGTCGCTGCTACCGGGTTTTGCTGCGGCTTTGCAAGGCATTTTGCCGCCGCCGCACCAAGCCCACGTGGGGAGTGAGTCGCTGCCCCTTTGGCTGCTGCCGATCGAATTGCCACGCGCGATGACCCTGAACTTACAAGGCATCCCGGCGCAACAGCCCTTGTGGCCGGATGTGCAGGTGGGCGCGACCGTGCGCAGTGAGGTCGGCGCCCACGGGCATTTGGAATGGCACCAAGTCGTGACGTTGAGCGCAGACGCCCGTGAAATGGAGCAAATTATCCCAAGGTTGAAAGCGCTTTTGCCCGACCGGACGCAGATTGTGCCGTGGCCACTGGAAGATCGCCCCGTGCTGCGCAAACCGCAAACGGACGGCCAGGGTCAAAAGCCGTAATGCAGCCAACACAGTGCCGCGGAAAAAAGCATGGAGTCGACTGAAAATTCAGCTGTTTCGCAGCAGTGGCGTCAGCGCACGCTGACTTGGCTCGCCGTGGCCGCGCTTGCCGCCACGGTGTGTTTTCAACTGCGCGGCATTGTCACGCCGCAGGCGCGCGCGGCCAATCTGCTGGCAGAAATGGGCGGCGAACTTCAGCCGCGGCCGTTGGTGGAGTCCGAACTCGGTATCGTGTTGCAAGCCCACCCGCAGTCAGCGCAGGGCAACGCCGCGCAGACATTGCGCACTTTCACGGCCCAACCCGGCGTCGTGCTTCTGCATTTTTGGGCGAGTTGGTGTACGCCGTGTCTGGCAGAACTGCCCGATCTGGTGCATTTGGCGCAAACCATGCGCGGGCGAAAGTTTCAACTCATCGCCGTGAGCTACGACGACAATTGGCAGGATCACGACGCGGCGCTGCAAAAAGCCTTGGGTGACACGGCGCCAACGGGCATTTGGCTGCGCGATCCGCAAGGACAAAGCGGCGACGCCGGCAAAATGCTGCGCACGCAACTGGGCACCGAGCAGTTGCCGGAGACGTACGTCATCGCCGAAGGCAAACTGGTGGCGCGCCTGATCGCAGGCCAACAATGGACAGGCACGCGGATGCAGCGGGCGTTGCAGCAACTGGCCAACGAAAAAAACGGAGCGGAAGCAAAAGGTGAGTGAAAATTCAGTCGATCACGCGGAAATGCCTGACGTTGCAGCGCTTGGGCCGGAAGAACCGGTGCTGCTGCCGCCGCGCGGCTTGGTGGCAGCGCTGCTTGTCGTGCTGCTCGCAACGGTTGGACTGGCTGTTTTGCGCGCGCCGGCGGCGCAAGATACGACGACGCCGTCGCTTCAGCTCACGACGTGGCTGGGCACCGACGCTGAAATGCAAGCGATTCTGGAGCGGGACGACGCCTTGCTCAAGCACACGCTGGCGATGCCCACCGATGCCCAAGCGCATGTCGCCCAAGTGCGCAAAATGCTGAACGAGTACTTGTTGTTGGAAAACCAATGGGGCGCGCAAGACCTGGCCTATGTGCCACAGGCCCGTGAAAAATTAGGTGATTTGGAAGAAGCCGTGCGCGCGCTCGTGTTGCAGCGCGGACCAGACGCGCTGCGCGGTCTGGCGGTGGCGTACGGGCGCGATGTGACACAAGCCTTTGAAAAGGTGTTGAATATGGCTGCTGCACGCCGGATTGACCTGACCGCGCTGTTGCAGGAGCAACCGTTGCCCGAACCGGTCAGTCAACTCACCGCCGTCGCAGGGGGCATCGGGCGGGCGCTGGCGCCGGCCCAGCTCAGCGATCAAATGGCCCAAGGTCACTTGCGCCTGCCCGCTGCGCTGGCGATCCAAGCGCTTGCGCAGCAACGGGTATTTCAATTGGGCGTGCGGATCCCTCAAGGCGGGCCGCAGTTGCCGAGCGACGCCCATCTGTTGCTGCTGCGCTTTCGGGTAGAAGCCTACGAGGGCACCGATTTGCCTAGAAAATTTCAACTGCTGCGCGAAATCGACGCCATCGATCCCAGCTATCCGGGCACTTACGTCGGGGCGGTGTTGCTGGCTCGTGCTGGGCAGTTTCGCGATGCCCAAAGCCGGTTTATGCTGGCGGCGGCGCGAGGCCAAGGCGGCAAGTTGGCGCGGGCCAATGCGCGCTGGTGCCAAGAGAAATAGGCCAAGAAGCGTTTGGGGGGGTGAATCATGCGCTGTTTCCCATGGATAACTTTGTTATTTTGCGCCATTGCCTGCAGTTCGCCGCACACGCCAAATGCACCGGCCGATGCGGCCACCAGCAGCGATAGCAGCGACGTCGTCAGCCTGCCCAAAGACACGACGGCCGACGCGGCATTTGTCCAAGACTTGGCTTTTACGTGCATCGATGGACAAATCAGTTGTTTTAACAATGGCTTGCCGATTTTGTGTGTGAAAAGCGGTTGGATCGCGCAGCAAAAATGTGTGGACGACGAGTTTTGCCTGAGCGGCCACTGCGTAAAACCGGATAGCTGCACGCCAAAGGCGATTTTGGGCTGTGAGGGCGTCAGCAGTCAACGCGTGTGCAGCGACGATGGCAAGTCCTCCGGCGTCCAACAGTGCACCGGCATTCAGCAATGCGCAGCCGGCCAATGCCGCGACGTCGTGTGTACCCCAAACAGTCCGGCGTGCACGGACAAGTCAAAATTTCATATCTGCAAGATCGACGGCTCAGGCTACGGCGATACAATAGATTGTAAATCAGGCGCTTTTTGCCTCGGTGGCACCTGCGCCAGTTTGTGCGAACAAAATATCAAGTTCGCCTCCAACGTCGGCTGCGAATACTGGAGCGTCGACTTGGACAACGATCCTTCCAAGCCGCCGATCCAACTCAATCCCGATGGTTTGACACCGGAAATGGTGCCGCACAGCGTGGTGATTGCCAATCCCGGTGTGGCCGAAGCGGAAATCTCCGTTTTTGTCCAATCCAGCTGCGACAACGGCAACCCATGTCAGGCGTCGATGACGACTTGTGGCGCAAAATCAACCGTTTGCGGCAAAGCGGGCGCGGAATATGCGTTGACTTATGCCAACAACAAAGTCGCACCCGGCACCAGCCGCGAGTTCAAAATGCCGGTCATGAACGTGGATGGCTCATCGATTTCGCACAAAGCCCTGCACATCAAGTCGACGCAACCGGTTGTTGCTTTTCAGTTTAATCCGTTCAACAGTGAAGGCGCGGCTTCCAACGACGGTTCGCTTTTGCTGCCGCAAAATACGCTCGGCACGCTGTATTTTGGCGTTTCGATGCCTTCTGCGCCCGACATCCCGAGTTTTCCGTTCATCTCGCAGCACGGTTTCATCACTGCAGTCGCGACGTTGCCGGGCAAAACCACGATTCTGGTGACAGCGCCGGTGGCGGTCATCGCCAATCCGAAAGCTGGTGTGCCGCAAGATGGTTCAAAGCCGACATCTTTGGCGGCCGGCAAGACGTACACGTTTGAATTGCAGCAGTTTGACGTGCTCAACCTGGAATCCGTGGGCGCGGGTTTGGGGCCGGGGCCCAAAGACCTGACGGGCACGCGGATTGAAGCCGACCGCGCCATCGCGGTTTTTGGCGGCCATGAAAACACCGATGTGACGGACGAACTGAAATTGAACGACGAAAATTTCCCGACCTGCTGCACCGAGCACCTAGAGGAACAGTTAATGCCGGTGCAAGCATGGGGAACTGAAGCCTTTTGTGTCAAAAGCAAGTCGCGCGGTTACGACAATGACCAATGGATCGTGGTGGCCGGACAGGACAATGTCGTGCTGCAAACGCAGCCGTCGATCAAGGGGCTCAACGGCAAGACCTTGGCTAAAGCTGGTGATTCCGTGCATGTACAGAGCGATGAAAGTTTCATGCTGCAAGCGACGGGTAAAATTCAGGTGGTACAATTTCTGGTCGGCCAAGGGCAAACGGAACAAAAAATTGGCGATCCGACCATGATGCTGGTGCCGCCCAAAAAACAGTACCGCAACGATTACGTAATTCAAACGGCCGATGGATTTGGCAAGAATTGGACATCCATCGTGCGGCCCAAAGGGCTGCCGATCCTGATCGATGGTCAACCGGTTGGCAATGGAATTTTTGACACTTTTGGCGACGGTACTTGGGAGTACGGCTATTTGGAAGTCATGAAAGGCTCGCATCTATTTGAAGCTACTGACGCTTTTGGCCTGATGGTCTACGGCTACGGCGGTGTTACGGCCTACGGTTATCCCGGCGGGATGAATTTGCAGTGAGTCACCACGCGATCGGCGGCAAATTCGATTGCCGCATCGCAGTTTGACGCGATTGCGGGCAAGGAGTAGGCTGGCACTTTGGCGGAGGTTGCCCATGCGTTCCGGCTTCATCGCAGTATTGCTAATGTTTCTGCCGATTTATGCGTTGGCCGCGCCGACGTCGTTGTCGGTGCAGGGGCGCATGACCAGCGCTGCCGGAGGCCCCGTCGCCGATGGGCAATACGCTTTGGCTGTCAGCCTTTACGCCAACGAAGGCGATAAGCTGCCCGTGTATCAGGAGAAATTTTTGGCCATCGCCGTCAGCGGCGGCATTTTTGCCGTTGACATTGGCGTGCTGGATCCCGGAAAAGTTTTAGACGACGCGGTGTTCGTGACCAGTCAGGCCCAATGGGTCGGCATGCAGATCGGCGGCGATCCTGAACTCGCGCGCGTGCATTTGCGCAGCGTGCCCTACGCGGTCACGGCCTCCCACGCCAATATCGCCGACGCATTGCAGTGTTCCGGCTGTGTAACCGGAGCGATGATCGCGGCCGGTGCCATTGAAACCAAACACGTGAATTTTAATTATGCGGGTTCTGCGGCCAAAGGCGGTGCTGCGGACGTGGCTTTGCTGGCCAATGTCGCGACGTTGGCCAATTTGGCGACGACGGCGAAAGTGGCCGAAAAAGCGGTGAGCGCAGAAACGGCCCAAAGTGCCGATGTCGCAAAAGACGTGCAATGTTCGGGCTGTGTGTCCGCGGCGGAAGTCAACGCCAAATTTGCGGCTGATTTACAAAAAGCCGGTCAATTATCGGCAGTTGCCCTTTCCGGCGCCTACGCGGACCTAACTGGCGGGCCGGATCTGACGCCGTACGCGCAATTGGGCAAGGCCAACGCTTGGGCGCTGAGCCAAAGTTTTGGCGCCGACACCAATTTCAATACCAAGCAGGCATTGCTCATGCGCTTGCAAAATAGCGCCAAAGATCCGGTCGCTTGTGATCCGACCGTGGTTGGCTTGGTCTATTACGACACCAGCGTCAACGCGCTCAAGGTGTGCAATGGCAAAGAATTTGCCACGTTTGCTTACGCCATTCCGCTTGGCAGCGACGCCAAATCGCCTGGCCAATCGTGCCAAAACATTTTGGACAAGACAGGTTCAAAAATCAGCGGCTTGTACTGGATCGATCCCAATGGCGGTAACAACGCCGACGCCTTCCAAGCCTACTGCGACATGACGACCGACGGCGGTGGCTGGACCAAAGTCATGAACGCAAAGTACAAATTCTTCTTTGGCGACGGCACTTGGAACAATTACAACAGCGATAAGCCGCTGGACCCCAATTACTCGATCTTGGGCTTGCGCGACAACTTTAAGGCTGGCGTTACCTACACTTGGCGCTTGACCTCAGGCCCCAATGGCGATTGGCAAAACGGCCCAGTCGGCCACGTCACTGTCTGGCAACAAGGCCACGACGCGTTTACGGCGACCACGGACGGCAGCGATTACAAGTACATTTCAGGCGATATTTCATCGACTTGTGGTGGTTTCAATGGCTTGCACAACAAGTACGTCGTTTACAGCTACACCTGCGATCCCGACGTCAACGACAGCAACGGCTGTTGGTGGATGCAAATTGTGCCGAAGCAAGACTACAACGGGCAAGGCTACTTAGAAGGCTACGGCGGCCCGAGTCACTACCACAACTGGCAGGCTTTGTGGCTGCGCTGATCGGGCGGATGGGCGTGGCGAACTTTGGCAGCGGGGTGGGTGATGCACTTGAAACAAAGAATCATTTTGGCATTATTCGCGGTCTTGGCGGCCGTGGCGTCGCAGGGCTTTGCCGCGGGTTTCACCATGTCCGTGCAAGGTCGGCTGATTGCTCAGGGCGGCGGCCCGGTGGCGGACGGCAATTACCCAGTGGCCTTCAAGGTTTACGACGTAGCCAAGGACGGCGTGGCGCTGTGGTCGGAGTTTTATTTGGCCGCACCGGTGACGGGCAGCATTTTTGCGCTGGATTTGGGCACGCAAGATCCCAAGAATCCGTTGGATGACAGCCTGTTTCTCGACGGCAAACCGCGTTGGATCGGCGTGACTGTCGGCGCAGAACCGGAATTGCCGCGGGCCAAAATGCAGCGCGTGCCGTTTGCAGTGCAGGCTTCTGAGGCAAGTTATGCCCTCGGATTACAATGCTCTGGCTGCGTCGGTCCGGGCCATTTGGCCGCCGCCGCCGTGACCAGCGACAAAATCGCCGTCGGCGCGGTATTGGCGCAACACGTCAATTTTACCTACGCAGGTTCCGATGAAAAAGGCGGATCGGCCAAGTTTGCGTTGGACGCCGCCCACGCGCTGACCGCGGACGCGGCCAAAAGCGCCGTTACCGCGACGTCGGCCGATGAAGCCAATACGGCGAAAACCGCCAATTCTGCTGACAAAGCGACACTCGCGGAAAAAGCGACCCTTGCCGACAAGGCCTCGCTCGCGGTGGACTTACAGTGCACAGGCTGCGTGGGTACGGCTGATTTGGCCGATGGCGCCGTGACTTCGGCGAAATTGGACAAGAATTTGGCGCTGACGGGCAATTTGACGGTGGCCGCGACCGCGTTGGTTGTGTCAAGCGCCGCGGGTCGGGTTGGCCTGGGTCAAGCGCTGCCGACGGCAGCCCTTGAAATTGTTGCAAAACCCAATGATCCGCTGATTGTCGCGACCGGTCTGGGTACTACGACGCTGACGGCCGATCGGCAATTGCAGCACTTCCGCTTGCAAAATGCCGCTGCAGCGCCATTTGTGTGCGACGCGAGCGAAACCGGCGCCGTTTGGTACGACACAAAGGCAAAGGCCATGATGCTTTGCGATGGAGCTGCTTGGACTGTGGCTTACAAAGCATCCAGTTGCAAGGATCCGACGGCCGACTTGACCGACAAGGCGTACCCGCATTTTGGTTCAGGTAATTGCGGGCCGTATTTCAACGATCAATCGTGGATGAGCGCCAATGATGCGTATCAAAATGGCGTGTTTGGATGGCACGATTCCGGTTGCCCGCAGGTTTCCGGCAATCCGTTTTGCGCCATTGTCTTTCCTGATCCGCCGACAATCACGAAATTGCGGGTGCTCATGCACACAAACCCGCCAAAGAATTGCAAATTTCAAGGGTCCAATGACACCGTCAACGGCAGCAACGGCACTTGGACGTCGCTCTACGGCGCGTTCGATTTCCCGTCGGGCCAAGAAGGACAGTGGATCGAGTATAACTTTGTTAATCCAAATGCTTACAAAAGCTATCGCCTCAATTGCCCGGGCAGCCCAGGGTTCGCGCTTTACGAATGGGAAATGATGTGCAGCAAGTGATCGGCCGGTCTGCGGTCGGCCATCCAATCCGTTGGCATCTATCGATGAAATATTTCCTATTCTTGCTGCTTTTGCCTGGCGCGGCGGTCGCGCAGCAGCCGGCAGAAATGGCCAACACGACGCAAATCGACCCGAGCGTGCCGCAGTGGACGTTGCAAATCGATCCGCTGACCACCGCGCTGGGCTTGGTGCATTTGCAGGTCGAGCACGCGCTCGATCCGCATTGGTCGCTGTATGTGGGGCCGAATTTCCGCTTGTTTGATGGCTTGCTCGACAAAACGCATCAGCCGTATACCGGTTTAGGGGTTGAGATGGGCCTGCGCTATTTTTGGCGAGGTGAAGCCCCTCAAGGCCCGTGGCTGCAAGTGCGCGGTGTGGTAGCGCATTTAAGCTCCACCGATCCGATCGCCCAAAGCGCCATCGGCGGCTATGGCAGCGCACTGGTCGGCTACACCGCTATTTTCCAAGGGCATTGGCTATTGGCCGGCGGTTTGGGCGTTCAGTATATGGCTTATCATTTGGGCGGCTACGGCTTTGGCGGCGTGCTGCCGGCGGCGCACAGCACCATCGGCTTCGCTTGGTAACTAGCTGGCGGTAGGACGAATTATTCGATCGCGATGGCGTGCTTGACCGCCACCGGCCGCCGGAGTACTTTGCCCACAGTTTTCACCGCAATAGGAGGCACAGGCCGTGTACACAACCAGATTCCTTAGGTTCGCGCTGGTGGCCGCGGTGTGTTTCTCGCTGGGCGCTAGTGGGCCTGCCCACGCCCAACTGCTCAATTTGTCACTGCAAGGAGATGGTCACAGCCTAGTGCCGCAAGCTTCGTTTAGCGTCAATGGTCCGGGCTTTGCGGCGGGCGTTGACGGGGCCCTGGGCTACAGCGGTGGAACTTTTCAAGATTCGACGACGCTTGCCACCGGTAACGCGTGGGCGGCGTTGGCGTACAAGGATCTCGATCGCGTGCAACTTGGCGTGAGTGCAGCCAGTCACCCGAGCTTGCTGTCGCCCGCGAGCTATTTGCGCTCGTCGTACAACGAAGTTGCATTTGAGGCCACTGGATATCCGCTGACCATCAGCCGCGAGCACGCGGACAGGCCGGCCTCGGTGTTGGGCTTTGTCGGTGCGACGGTCGGGTTTGATCAACGCAATTACCACAACGTCGATCCTGGTTTGGAAGTCGATCGCCTCCTATCGCTCGGTCTAAACCTGTTTGGCATGGTCGTGGCCAGTCCCAAGGGTGAATTGCCCATGTATCTCAATGTGCTCAACAACAAGCTGGCTTTTGAACTGGCCGGCAACAATCCGCTGCATACGGCTTTTCGCTACACGCTGGCGCCGATTGCGATCGACAATGTGCAGTTGACCAAACCGAATTCCGCGTCGGGATTGGCGCTGTATTTGGATGCGTCAGCAAGCTTTTACGCTTACAAACCGCCGATCTACAACACGGCTTTTGACTTCTCAGTCCAACTTGGCCTAGGCGGCGATGCCGAAATCCATTTAACCAACGAGCAGAGCAGCTTTGGCCTGGGTTTGTGGCGCGCCCCGAACTTGGGCATCACGGCGTCCACCAGTGGTCTGGAAGACCGCCTGTATTTTGTCGCGTCTCACGCGTTTGGTGAAAGCATAAGTGCTTCAGCGACAGCGTTTTTAGGTGTTCTGCATCAGCGCGAAGGTTCTTCCAACGTGACCTTTGACCTGTCGACGCGGGGGGGGGGCCGCCGACGTTGGTTACGGTGTGTTGGATTGGCTCAGCGTTGGCGTGCGCGGCGACTATGGACAATCTCCGTATTTTCAGGCCGATCGGTCTGACCGCTCGCAAGCGGTCGCTGTGAGTGGCTACGATCTTGGACTGTATGCGCGGGCTTCTTGGTCGCACGGCCAAGGCCTCGCGACTGGCCTGCCAAGCGCGCGCTAGCACGCTAATGCGCTTGCGGCGTTGGGGCGCGCGACTTAGTTGATCGCTTCAATATTGCTTGAAATTTTGCTGGTTGGTTGTTGGGCGGTTGGCGCGTGGTGGATTGTGTTGTAAATGCCTAATTTTATTACCAGCAACGCTTTGGGCGAAGTTCCGGCTTTCAGCCGGTCAACCGCCGACCCACAACCGCCCCACCGCAGCAGGACAAAGCCTAAGCTTTTCCCACACCTCCACACCGACGACCCGAGACTGCCTTGCGGCAGCCGCGCCTCGCCCCCGGGCCCTCCCGCTCTCGCGGCGCCCAGCCATCCTTCGGCCCGCCCGAAGGCGGACCTGGTGTAGAACCCCAGCAACAGCGCGCGCCGCCGACGAGGCTGCCCCACGGCATGGGGCACACCAAGCCTGTGCAAACAACATGCCAACAAAAAATCCGTAACTTTATTGCAGTTTGTCCCAAACCCGCCTAAACCGAGACCGCTCTCACTAGTCTCACCTTGGTGTCACCAGCGCCGTTTCGCAGCTCCACCGGCCAAAATCCTTTGAAACTATTTTCAAAACTTTGCCTGCCCCAGATCGCCCTAGCGGCCGCCGCGCCGCAGGCGTGGGCGCTGCTGCCGGCCGATCTACCGCGCTGCCCGCCCAAGCCCGTGCAATGTATTGCCATTTCTTTATGGTTGAGCCCGCAGACCGCAGCGACGGACTGGCTGCGGGGTCAAATCTCACAGGCAAACGAACGCCTGTCGCCCATCGGCGCAGCGATCCAAGTCACTGAAATCCACGACTTAGTCCCAACCGCAATCACCCGTGTCGCGCAGCGCAACGCGTTGGGCCAACGCGGCGCGCAAACGCCGCTGCGCTGGTTCGTCGTCGACAGCTTGCGCGACGCGCAAAATCCCAAGGAGCTGCGCAAAGGCGTGACATGGCGGCAAAATCAACAATTTTGGATCATCGAAGCGACGTCGGCGATGCCATGGGTTTTTGCGCATGAACTCGGACATGTACTAGGTTTGCCGCACAGCAAGGAGGCGGCATCCATCATGAACAAGACCCCGCGACTATGGCCGCCCCCGAACAAGATAGGCTTTACACCTAAAGAGTTGCCAACCATGCGCCGCACGCTGAAAAGGTTGCTGCTGCAAAAAAGGCTGCTGCTGCAGCGCTCGTGATCGCCAAATACGCGACTTCAGTGCAACGACTTCCGCCGACGAACCAGACGTAGACGGATGCAAGACCCTTTCGCCGCGCGTCTGCACCTCAAAGTATTGGCGAATCATTTGAGCCATCGCTCCGCCGCCGCCAGGACGCGGCGCGCCGATCGCGCACGCGACAGTTTGGCCGACCGCACGACGGAGGGTGCTTGCGCGCGCTGGCCGCTTGATGTCCGCACTCCCGCGCGCAACAGCCCTGAATATTTGAACTTTAGCTCAAGCTCGACAACCCGCCCGCGCCGTAGTCAACTTCGCTACAATTCGACGCCGTTGCCGTTGCCGGGGGGCCGGAAGCGCCGTCGATCCCCGCAAAAGGCGAGCGCGCCATGCCAAATTCAGCCAAACCAAGCGCGCGCTATTGCCCCAAATGTGGCAAAATACCAGCGCTTCCGCCTGCCCGGACGACGGGGCGCCGACGTTGCGCGCGACGGCAGTTCGGCTGGCGCGCTGAGCTATGAAGCCGGCAAAATCGTCACCGGTAAATATAAGATAGGCAAGCAATTGGGCCGCGGCGGTTTTGGCGCGGTGTATGCCGCTGAAAATATGGCGACATCGCACAATGTCGCCATCAAAGTGCTGGCGATTGATCCGGACGATACCGACGACAGCATGATCCAGCGGTTCTTGCAGGAAGCGCAAGTCACGGCCAAGCTGAAACATCCTAATACTATTCGCATTTTTGATTTCGGCCAGACCGACGAAGGTGCGCTGTTTATGGTCATGGAGATGCTTAACGGCCCGACGTTGGAGCAATTGCTTAAGGATAACGCGCGGAACGGCACAACGATGGCGGAACGGGAAACGCTCAATCTGGCGATTCCGGTCCTGCGCAGTCTGGCTGAGGCGCACGACAACGCGCTGGTGCACCGCGATTTGAAGCCGCTCAACATCATGCTGACCGACGCGAGCGATGACGAACGCATTGTAAAGGTGCTGGATTTTGGCATTGCACGCAAAGCCGATTCGCAGCTGACAGGCACGGGCAAGGCGCTGGGCACGCCAGCGCACATGAGTCCGGAGCAATGCAAAGGTGGCAATTTGGATGGGCGCAGTGATCTGTATGCGCTTGGAACGATTATGTTTAGGTGCGTGACTGGGCGGTTGCCGTTTGTGCGGGATAACCAGTTGGCGCTGTTGCAGGCACAGATCAATGAAATGGCGCCGGATGTGCGCGAATGTACAAAGCAAACGCTGTCGGACGGTTTTGTCGCGTGTCTGGAACGGGTGTTGCAGAAGGATCCGCGATCGCGGTTTGAAAATGCCAAAGCGATGCGGCAGGAGTTGGAGGCAGTGCTGGGTGGTGCCTGGGCGGGGACGCCGGTGCATCCTATGGATGTTGTTGAGGAAGAGCCGCCGGAGACCCGCATGCTTGACGTCGGAGCGACGCATGCCGTGGCGGTGACGGCTGCGGAAAAATCAATGATTTCTAGGGGATCGACCGGCGCGGCGCAAGTTGCTGGTAGATCAAAAAGTTCCAGCGGCACGCAGGTTTTGGATGCTGAGGGAAGTGGCGCTGCTGGTACCGCGCTCGGCGGGCCCCCTGCCCGGGTAGGGGCGGGTCTCCGTGCCCGCCCGGAATCGGCGACGCCGATTCCTGAAAAATTGCCCGAAATCAATCAACTACCGACACCGACGCCCGCCGTTGTCGCCCCTGGGGCCGCTGCGCCGGCGGCTGCTGCGCCCGCAGCGCAGATCGCGCCCGTGAGCTCGCCGCGCAAGGCGCCCGCGCACAAGGCCAAAGCAGGCGGAGGAGGCAACGTCCATGGCATTGATTAATCGCGGAATTTCTCGCAATTCGTACCAATTCCGGCGGATTCGGATGGTTGGGCCAGCCCAACAACGTCATCCCCGCGAAGGCGGGGATCTAGGCGAAAAAATCGGCGTTCCTGTGAAAAGCAAACACTTTTTAGCCTGGGCTCCCGCCTGCGCGGGAGTGACGGATTGGCGGCCAATCCCCGCCGGCAATCGGGGCGTAATCTGGCTAATCGCATGCCTGTTTGCGCTGGTCGCGCAGCCCGCATTTGCCGCCGCGCCCCTGCCGGCCAACGTCCAAACCATGGTCACCGCAGCGGAAAAGGCCTACGCAGCCGCTGACTTTGCCGGTGCATCCGACCTGTTTGAACAGGCCTGGAAAGCGGCCCCGGCGTCGACGACGCTGCTGTACAACGCCGGTCGGGCGGCGCAGTTGGCCAAGAATTTGGATCGCGCCGAGGATTTGTACCAGAAATATCTGGCGCTTACGGGACAAGAGCCAAAGTTTTTGGAAAAAAGCAAGGCGTATCTGCTGGATGTGCAGCAGGCGAAGAAAGCGGTGCGCGTCGAGAAGGCCAAGGCCAAGGCGCAGGTAGCTGAGCAATTTCAGAATGATAAGCGTTATCGGGATGCTGCCGCCGCGTACCGCGATGCATACCGTTTGGATGAAGCAAATTTAGAGTATTTGTTCAAAGCTGGGCAGACGGCTTCTATCGGCGGCGACGACGACGCGGCCAAGCAGTACCTCACGGAATATTTGGCGAAAGCGCCTGCGGATGCGGCGGAGCGGGCGGATGCCGAGAGGATGTTGCGCGGGGCAGCTCCCAAGTCTCGGGACGCGCCGAAAAAAGACGAAGTGGCGGAGCGGGTTGCCGAGAAGCAACCGCCGCCTTCCGGTGGTTCGGGTCGGACGGTTGGCTTGATCACTGCGATCGGCGGTTTGGCGGTCGCAGGGGCCGGCGTGGCGCTGTACGCGACGGCAAGTGTCTATGGCCACAATGATTCTGCTGGAAATTTGGTGGTCGACCGCGCCGATGCCGGGCAAACGGTTGGGCCGATTGTGGCGGCTGTCGGCGGCGCTGCCGCGGTCGCGGGAGTGGTGATCTGGTTGTTGTCTGATTCACCCAAATCGGTAACGGTTGTGCCGACTTGGAATGGGATCAACATTGCGTGGCAGTTCTGAGGAGATCGAGAATGCGGAAATATTCGTTGCTTATCATGGTCCTGGCCGCGGTGGGCGCTGGGTGCGGCAAAACCATCGTCACGGTTCCGGCAGAGGTTGACACGGCAGCCGGCAGCGGTGCCGACGCTGCCGCCGACAGTGGCGCTGGCAGTGGAACGGATGCGAGTTCAAGCGCAGACACCGCGGGCGATGCGATTTCGGGCGGCGCTGATGCTGCAGATTCATCAACGAATCCGGACGTTTTGGTGGCAGTTGATAGCGCGGACGTGCAGGACAACCCAACCGATGTCGCGCCGGCTGTCGATTCAGGGCCGCCCAAATGCGGTTCCGCTGCGGATTGCGACGACAAGAATGCTTGTACGGAGGATAAGTGCGGACCGACGCAGGGTTGTACGAACCTAGCGAGTAGCGGGCCGTGTGACGACAAGAACGCTTGTACGGTGGGCGACGTTTGCGCCAATTCCAGCTGCGTCGGTGGCGCACCTGCTCTCATTGGCAGCGACTGCGATGACGGCAAGGCTTGCACGACGGGCGATGCTTGTGATGACAAGGGAACTTGCGTTTCGAACGGCGACAGCTTGTGGGTAGTCAAGGATGGTACGGAATTGCAAGACATTTTCAACCGCGTGACCGTTGGGCCGGATGGGACGGTCGTTTCGGTCGGGTACAGCAATACCGGAAAGGACACTTATGTGGCGAGGATGGTCGGCAGATCGCAGGACAAGTCATTGAAGTTTGATGTGAAGCCGTTACCGACGAATTCAAAGTTCAATGCGGTCACGGCGGTCAAAGGCGGCGCATATGTAGCGGTCGGACACGCAGAAAATATGTTAGAGGGCAACCTTCAGAAGGGGGCTTATGCAGGGCGATCGCAAGAACGGTAACCATCTGACACTTTGAGAGATATTCTCAACTTTATCAGCCCTGGTTACCGCCAACCGGTGATCTGCGGACATTGGGGCGCACGGTTTGGAACACAATCGCTGAATTATTAAAAGTATTT
>CAMDBH010000017.1 GCA_945889325.1 Klebsiella pneumoniae | reverse complement strand
CAGAAAATACTTTTAATAATTCAGCGATTGTGTTCCAAACCGTGCGCCCCAATGTCCGCAGATCACCGGTTGGCGGTAACCAGGGCTGATAAAGTTGAGAATATCTCTCAAAGTGTCAGATGGTTACCGTTCTTGCGATCGCCCTGGTGGGTGCGCTGAAAAGCCTTGCAATGCCTCTCACTGCAATGTAAACTCCCGCCCCCGCGTGATGTGTTGATCGATGCTGCTCGGTTTGCAGTTGAACGATCAGGACTCCAAATCGGGCGCGCAAGACGCGCCATCAGGAGCAAGAAAATGGCAAAGGGACTTTTCGGTCGCAAGATCGGCATGACACAAGTGTTTGATAGTTCAGGCAATCGCAACGCAGTGACCGTGCTTGAGGTCGGACCGTGCCCCGTGATCCGCGTCAAAAGCGCCAACGGTCCCGACGGATACAACGCGGTCATGATCGGCTTTGGCGTCAAGAAGGCCAAGCATGTCAATAAGCCGGACGCAGGCCTGTTCACCAAAGCCGGGCTTGACCTGAGCGCCCACATTCGTGAAATGCGCGTTGACGATGAAGACGTCGCGGCGATTGAAGTCGGCATGATCTTGACGGCCGAAGCCTTTCAAGTCGGCCAAAAGGTTGACATTGTCGGCACGACCAAAGGGCGCGGCTTCACTGGCGTCATCAAGCGCCACAATTTCCACATGCCCAAAGCCTCGCACGGTACGCATGAAGTGTTTCGCCACGGCGGCTCGCTCGGTATGAACACCACGCCGGGCCGCGTTGTCAAAGGCAAGAAAATGGCCGGGCGCTACGGCGTCGATCGCGTAACGACACAGAATTTGACGGTGGCTATTGTCGATGCCGAGAAAAACCTCGTCGCGGTCAAAGGCAGCGTCCCGGGGCCCAACGGCGGTTTGGTTTGGATTCAGGAAGCCGTCAAGGGCAAGAAAGTCGACGCGTAAGCAACTTCGCGCGCTCGTTCCAGAATTCACTTCCAAAACGATGGGCCTATGACGGACATGTTTCGCCGGCGTGTGGGGACGGGGGCGCTTTACAGCAACAACCGGCTGCGCCTACCGCAAAGCGGCTTTCGCCGTTTGCCGCGGCGCCGCGCGTCCATGCGCGGATCCAATTCGCCGCGACCGTGGCAGATGACGGACGAACCGCCGTTGGACTTGGCCAATGTCGATTTTGCCCAAGTCGCATCGGCGGCGCGCGGGCACGCGCAAGGTCAGGTGTTGCTGGACTTGCTGCGCGATGTCGGTGAATTTCTGCAAAAATGCAGACGTGCGCGTGCGCGCTTGCATCCGGCGGTCGCAGCGGATATGGGCGATATGCTGCGTTGGTTTTTGGTGCTGTTCACAATCGGCGCCGTCGACAGCAAAGGCAGATGGCTGGAAGTGAAAGGCAAGAGCAAACGCTAGCCAAAGCGCTGCCATTCGCAGCTGCGGATCGGTTCGCGATAGACAGGATCGATCGATACAGATTTTCTGATGGGTGACCGACATGCGCGTAGTTTTCCCGGCGGTGCTCGACAATTTCGCTTGCGCCGATCGCGATTGCGCGTGTCGGGTCGCCATGCGCAGCGCGCAGCTCAAGCCGTCCAAGCACCCGATTTTCCCACTGCAACTCGCAGAAATGGCGCTGCTCAACGGCGCGGAACGCCTCAGCCGCGGCCTAAAGCCGACTGCCGAAGCTGTGCCGGAAGCCGGCGATTACCCGCTTGTCGCGGTGCGCACCCCAACCGGAGTCGAACTTTCCTTTGCGACGATGTGTATACAAGTGCGTAAATTACTTGCTGAAAATCAGGAACCGATGACGTTGGCCAATGCCGAAGACGGTTGGCGCGTGCCACTGCGCATGTTCGTCGCCGCCGATGGCTACAAGTTGGTGCGGCTGAGTCCCGGCAAAACCGTGCGGTGGCGCGAGTTTGCGGCGCTGCGCGAAGTGGTGCTGTATCTCATCAGCGATCAGACGCAGACCCTGCTGTCGCGTTTGGCCCGCATCGCCGCAACCGTTGAAAAATTTGTCGATCAAGCCACTGCGCAAGCGGACGCCTCGCCGCTGACGGCACGGATGTTCTTGGCATTTCGGGCGTTTGTCGAGTCGCGTATGGCGGCGGCCGATGCGGAGCCGATGGCGAAATTTGCGGGCCAAACGCTGTCGCTCTGGGCGTCACAAGCGGCAATGACCGCCAACTCCGTACCTGCGTTCTTTGACGCGCTGACGGGCGATTGGCGAGCCCATTTAGTCACTTGGGTGGTTCCCGCGGAAAGAGAAGCCACCGCGGCGATGGAAGTTTATCTGGGCGCGCGGCTCGCGGCGCTGCCCTTTGACCGTGATTTGTCCGTGGCGCGCGGTTACGCCGAGTTTTTTGAAGGGTTTGCGACGGGCTTGCGCTACGCCGCGGCCTTGGGTGAGGTGTCGCAGCGGCGCGTAACGCCGCTTGAGTTGATCACCGCGTTGTCGCTGGGTGAAACTTTTGTCGCGGCATCTGGGCAGGCTCTCTCAGCCTTTGAATCGCCTAAGGAATTGCACGAACGCGGCCCGCGCATGGCGGATTTGGACATGACGTTTGAGTGCATCAGTTGAACGGCGGCAGGATAAAATGCCTTTAATAATCGGGACTAGAGGCAGCGATCTGGCCCTGTGGCAGGCGCGGCATATTCAGCAGCTTTTGGGCGGCGAAGCGGCCGGCGTAACGCTGGAAATCATTCGCACCACCGGCGACAAAATTCTGGATATTCCCCTACAGGGCCAATTGGACAAGGGATTTTTTACCAAGGAACTCGAAACTGCGCTGCTTGAACGGCGCATCGACGTCGCTGTCCATTCGCTCAAGGACTTGCCGACCCAGATGCCAGCGGGACTTGTTCTGGCCGCCGTGCCGCAAAGAGCCGATGTCAATGATCTTTTGCTGATTCACCGCGACTCCGTGGACGCAACCCAACCCTTGAATTTGCGCCACGGCGCGCGCGTCGGCACTTCGTCGCTGCGCCGGATCGCGCTGCTCAAGCACGCGGCGCCACAGGCGCACGCCGCGTTCCTGCGCGGCAACGTGCCGACACGGCTGAACAAAGTCGACACCGGTGAACTGAATGCCGTGATTTTGGCGCGTGCCGGCGTGTCGCGGTTGCGCTTGCGGGCGCCCAATGTGCTCGCTTTTGATTTGAATCCGCGCTTGTGGCTTCCCGCTGCCGCGCAAGGTGCGCTCGGGATTCAAGCGCGTCTCGGCGATCCAGACGTCGTGGCGCAGCTCAACAAACTGCAAGATGCTGCGACCTTGCAGGCCGTCGATCTGGAGCGCGGCTTGCTCAGACGCATCGAGGGCGGCTGTCATTCCGCCTTTGGCGCGCTGGCTGAAATGCTTGAGGCGCCGGCTCAAGCCACGCTGCGCGCTGGACTTTCTGCCCCCGATGGCACTTGGCACAGTCTGGTTGTGACGGGACGCCCAGCGGATTTGGTTGAAAACGCCTATGCCGCCGTGCAGGCCATTTTGGGTGGAGGCACACAGGCGGTTGAAGCAGCGGATGGAGCAGAATCATGGGCTTGCCCAGCCGCCGCGTGGTTTTGACCCGCGCCCATGCCGACAACGCGGCGCTCAAGCGGCGCCTGTCGCGGTTGGGCTTTAGCGTCTGGGAGCAGCCGACCGCGGCGTTTGTCGATATTTTGACGCCCCACGACCGATCCGAAATGCTGCGGCAACTGCGGTCGGTCCAAGCCGTGACATTTACAAGTCCGCATGCGGTCAGCGCTTGGCAACGCCAAATTGGCGCTGCGCCGTTGCAGGAAGCAATCGCGAGCGGCACTGTGATCGCCGCCGTCGGCCACCTTACGGCGCGCGCGCTCAAAAGGCTGGACATCGGCGCCTGTTCACCCGCGGCGCAGAGCCAGACTGGCGAACAACTCGCTGAAATGCTTGCCACCAAACTGCGCGCTGTGCCCAACGCCAGTGTCCTAATGGCTCAAGCGGAACACGCGCGGCCGGAATTGGGCCTCGCCTTGCGCGCCCACGGTATCCAAACGATCGCGACGCCGTTGTATGCCAATGTGGCGCCGCCGTGCCCGCGCCTGCCGCGTTTGCGCTTGCTCGAAGCCGCGGATGTTATTTATTTTGCAGCGCCTTCGGCAGCCGACCGCTTGCTCGGCTGGCATCCGGCGCTGCGGCAGCGTAGAATCGTCGCCATTGGGCCAACGACTGCACAAGAACTTTTGCAGCGCCACGGGTTGCGCGCCGCGGCAGTCGCCCAATCGCCGAATTTGACTGACGTGGTTGCTGCTATCGTCAAAGTTATTGAAAATACGTAGTTTTTTCCAAACTGGGCGATCTCGCCCGAACCTGTGAGTCGATGGTAAACAAGAAAAACAACCTCGCCAATACCGTGCAAATTCATCGCACACCGACCAACCCGCCTGCTGCCGACGCGCAAGATGCGCCGCCGACCAAGGCTTGGTCGCGCGCAGGTTCGGACGCGCTGTATGCCCAGGCGGAGCAACTGATTCCGGGCGGCGTCAACAGCCCCGTGCGCGCTTGCAAGTCCGTTCACGGCCAGCCTTTGTACTTCACCCGTGGCCACGGGGCTGAACTGACGGACGTAGACGGCAACCTCTACATCGATTTTTGCTTGTCATGGGGCCCACTTATCCTGGGTCACGCCGACCCGGCCGTTATTGCCGCGGTCCAGGACGCAGCGACGCGCGGCCTGAGCTATGGCGCTTGTCACGCCGGCGAAATTGAAATGGCGAAAACGCTGGTTGCAGCCTTTCCAGGCGCTGAGATGGCGCGGCTGGTCAGCAGCGGCACAGAAGCCGTGATGACCGCCGTGCGCTTGGCCCGCGGCGCGACGGGTCGTTCGCTTATCGTGAAATTTGAGGGCGGCTACCACGGCCACGTCGACGCGCTGTTGGTCAAAGCCGGCAGCGGCTTGGTCACCGGTGCCCAGCCCGGTGCCGAAGCATCCACCCAAGGCGTGCCGCGCGAATTGGCGTCGCTCACCGTGTCGCTGCCATTTGGCAATCTACCTGAAGTTGAAAAGCTTTTTGCCTTTCACGGCAGCAAGATCGCGGCGATCATTTTGGAACCCTTGCCGGCCAACAACGGCCTATTGGTGCAAACACCTGAATTTTTACAGGGTTTGCGCAGGATCACCCAAAAGCACGGCAGCTTGCTGATTTTTGACGAAGTCATCAGCGGCTTTCGCCTCGGCTACGGCAGCTATGGCGAACAAGTCGGCGTAACGCCTGATTTAACCACGTTAGGCAAGATTATCGGCGGTGGCATGCCGATCGGCGCTGTCGTCGGGCCCAGCAAATTCCTTTCCTTGCTGGCGCCTATCGGGCCTGTTTATCAGGCGGGGACGCTGAGCGGCAATCCGGTTTCGATCGCCGCTGGTTTGGCGACTTTGCAAAAGCTGCGCCAAGGCGATGTTTACAAACACGTTGACGCACTGGGTGCTGATTTCGAACGCCGTTTGGCCGCGGTTGGCATTGCGTGGTTGCGCTGTCGCCGCGTCGGATCGATCGTGTGGCCGTACTTTGCCATGGGTGAGATTCCAACGGTCGCCACCGCGATTTCACCCGACGCTGTGCGGCGTTTCAACCTGATGTATCAGCGCGTTCTGGAGCAAGGTATCTACCTGCCGCCGTCGGCGTATGAAGTGCTGTTCCTATCTGCTGCGCACACGTTCAGCCATATCGATGCCTTGGTCGCGGCACTGGCTTCTGCCGCCACGGGCGTGGAATAGGGCACAAGTCATGGCTTGGCAACCCCTTCCCAATCAGCACGGCCTACTGGCATTGTTCGGTGCTGCGGCGATCTTGTTGATTGCATTGGGCAGTTGGTGGTTCGTTTTTATCCAAGCCGCCGTGCGTGCGGAATACCATTACGAGCAACTGGCACTTGGGCATGAGGCGCAAGTTCGCGCGCTCCAACTCGGTCGATTGCCGGCGCCGCAATCGGCGTTGCTTGTGGGCCGCGTTCCGCTGGAAATCGTGACCGCAAGCGCGGTTGCGGCCGATGAACGCAACGCCTACTGGCAGTGCACCGGCGCCGAAATTGTAAAAAATGCCCCCAATTACGTCGATTTGGCCTGCCCCGCGGTGCGCCCAACCGCGGCCGCTTACGCAGGCGTGCAGCGGCACTACCAGCGCCGGCGCGCGATGGTGTACGGCGAGGGCGGCCTGCTGGTCAGCCTTTTGACGATTGTGCTGGCGATGTTGGCGCGTCTGGTGCGGGCGGAACAGCGCTTTCGCCATGAAATGAATGATTTTTTGGGCCGCGTGACCCACGAAATGAAAACGCCCCTGGCCGGCATCAAGGCGGTGCTGCAAACCCTGCACGCCGGTCGTATGCCGCCTGAACAAATGCAGGAAATGGCGGCGATGGCGCTGCAACAAGCGGATCGGCAAGAACATTTGATCCAAAATATGTTGCTCGCCCAGCGCATGCGGGTGCCGCAACACCAACTGGCCAAAGAAAATATCGACGTATTCGCCGTGCTGACGCGTTTTGTTGAACACCGGGCGCTACTTCTGCCGGCTGGCACCTTGCAACTGCATTGCACACCAGACCTGCGGGCGCTGGCCGATCCCACGGCGCTGTGGACGATCTTGGAAAATTTGAGCGACAATGCGCTGAAATATGGCGCGAAACGGCTGGAGATCACCGTCACTCAATCCGATGGGCTGCGCATTGAACTGCGGGATGACGGCATCGGTTTTGAACCGCAGCGCGCAGAACGCCTGTTTGACGCTTTCGTGCGCGGCCATGGCCCGCCGGTGCACGGTCACGGGACTGGCTTGGGCTTGAGTTTGTCGCGCGGTCTGGCGAGAAAAATGGGCGGCGACTTGACCGCAGAAAGCGAAGGACCAAGCAAAGGTGCTGTATTCACGGTAACATTGCCGTTGGCGTAAATACTCTTGGCGGGGAAAAAAGGGGCAAAATGCGGGTTCTTTTGGTGGAAGACGACAATTTGATCGGCACCATGGTGCGCCTAAACCTAGAACAGGAAGGCTACAAAGTCGACTGGCAGCGCAACGGCGAAGACGCTGTGAGTGCGGCAAAAGAACAGCGCTTTGATGTGATTTTGCTCGATATTGGTCTGCCGGGCATGACCGGCATTGCGGCGGCCAAGCAAATTCGCCGCGCCAGCATCGGCACGCCGATAGTCATGCTAACCGCCCGAGACGACACGCAATCCAAGGTCAGCGCTCTTGACAGCGGCGCTGACGACTACTTGTGCAAGCCGTTTGACATGGCGGAACTTTTGGCGCGGGTGCGGGCGCAAATCCGGCGCAGTACCGGCAGTTTAGAGGTGGCGACGGACGCCGAATTGACCATGGGCCAGGCGCGCATCGAAATTGAGAGGCGCGCCCTGCAAACGCCCGACGGTCAATGGCACGAACTGAGCGATAAGGAAGTAGTTTTGCTGCAGTTCTTGGCCAAGAATCCCGGCAAGGCCCTGAGCCGGGCCGACATTTTGGAAGAAGTCTGGGGCATGGATGCCAGTCCCACGGAGCGGACCGTCGACAATTTCATTGTGCGGGTGCGGCGTTGGGTTGAAACCGAACCCGAACAGCCGCGACACATCCTAACCGTGCGCGGTTGGGGTTATCGCTACGAGCCTTGATTGAAACGGGTTGAGGGCAGGGCAGTCCACGATCAGGGCACGCAAACGCCATTTTTGGCTATGCACATTTTGGCGACCGTGCACACTTTGGCTAAACTGCAATCCGCGTCGCTGCTTACGGTGCAAACGCCGCCTTTCGCCGTGCAATAGCCCTCGTTGATACAACCCAACGTCGGCGTGCAGTCGGCCTTGCTCTGCGCGGAACACGCGCCGTTCAGGGCCGAGCAAAGGCCAATACTTTGGCAGCCTTTGCTCCCGATGCAATCGAAGTTGCTCGCGACCGCGCAATAACCGTTGACGGCGCTGCAAAAGCCATCCTGTTTGCAGCCTGCGGTGGCTTTGCAGTCGTTGCCGCTGGCTTGACAACTGCCGTTGACGACAGTGCAACGACCAAGTTGCGTGCAAATATTCAAGTTTTGGCAGTCGGTGCCGGCGGCCACGCAGTAGCCGGATTTGTCAGCTGTGCAAATTCCTTCCTGTTTGCAGCCCGCGGTCGCTTGGCAGTCCGTGCCCGCCGCCACGCATTGGCCGTTGACCGCGGTGCATTGGCCGTTGACCGTACAAGCCGCCAAAGCCTTGCAATCATTGCCAGTTGCCGTGCAAAAACCCTTGGGATCGGCCGTGCAGTAACCGGCGTTCAAGCATGCGGTCGCGCCCTTGCAGTCATTGCCAACCGCGATGCAAAAGCCATTTTGCGCCGTGCATTGGCCAAATTTGGTACATACTTCCAATAGTTTACAGTTGTCGCCGGCAATTGCGCAATGATCATTGACCACCGAGCACAGGCCGTTTTTCAAACACGCGTCCAAGTTGGCGCAATCGTTGCCGGCGGCGATGCAGTAGCCGGTTGCGCTGGCGGTGCACAAGCCTTCTTGTTTGCAACCTGTGGTATTTTTACAATCATTACCAGCAGCTGCACACGTGCCTTTGACGGCCGTGCATTGACCGAACTGAGCACACGCCGTCAAACCTTGGCAATCAGCGCCCGCGGCGGCGCAGAACTCATTGACGGCAGTACACGCGCCTTCATTCTTGCAGCCATCCGTCGCTTTGCAGTCGTTGCCGACCGCTGCACAGTGGCCATTTACGGCCGTACATTGGCCAAACTTGGTACACCCGACTAGTTTTTGGCAGTCTGCGCTGGTGACAACGCACTTGCCGCCGACCGCGCTGCACGCGGCGAATTTGGTGCAATTGACCGATTTTGCACAATTAGCATCGCTGGCGACCGCACAGTAGCCGCCTTTGGCGCTGCAAAAACCCTCGTCGACGCAACCTTTGGTTTTGGCGCAATCGCTGTCGACCGCGGCGGTGCAAATGCCCTTCACCGCGGAGCACAACCCTATGTTTTGACAGCCATTGCTCCCTGCGCAATCGGCGTTGTCCGTTACGGCGCAAAAGCCCTTGACGACCGAACAGGCCCCCTCCTGTTTGCAGCCCGGCGTGGTTTTGCAGTCGTTGCCGCTGGCCTGACAAATGCCATCGACCACCGTGCAGCGGCCCATTTCTGTGCAAATTTTCAAATTTGTGCAGTCATTGCCAGCTGCTATGCAATAGCCCAACGGGCTCGCGCTGCAGGTGCCTTGCTGGACGCAGCCATCCGTCGCTTTGCAGTCGGCCCCCGACGCCGCACACTGCCCGTCCACGGCCGTGCATTGGCCGAACACCGAACACGCGGTCAACGGCTTACAATCATTGCCGTCTGCCACACAGAATCCTTTAGGACTAGCTGTGCAAAGTCCGGCAGTCTTGCAGCCATCCGTGGGCTTGCAATCGTTGCCGGCCGCTTTGCAGACGCCCTTGTCGAGCGTGCATTGGCCAAATTTGGTGCAAGCTTGCAAAATTTTGCAGTCTTCGCCCGTAATGGCGCAGTGTTCATCGACCACGCTGCACAGCCCACCGTTGACGCACGCAGGCAATGCCTTGCAATCATCGCCAGCCGCGATGCAGTAGCCATTGGCCTTGGCGGTGCAGGCGCCCTCGATCTTGCAACCTTCAGTGGTTTTGCAGTCATTGCCAACAGCTGCGCATTTGCCGCCGACCACGCTGCACTGGCCATTTTGGGTACAAGCCTTCAAGATTTTGCAGTCATTGCCAGCGGCTGCGCAGTTGCCATTGGCATCTGGCGTGCACGTGCCCTCGTCTTTGCAACCGGGGGTTGCCTTGCAGTCGTCGCCCACCGCGCCGCAATGCCCATCCACCGCAGTACATTGGCCGAACTTGCTGCAACCTTCCAATTTTTGGCAGTCTGCGTTGGTCGCCGCGCACTTGCCGCCGACGGCGGTACACAATGCGGCATCCTTGCAGTTCTTGGATTTTGCGCAG
Source organism: Klebsiella pneumoniae (assembly GCA_945889325.1). GTDB lineage: Bacteria > Myxococcota_A > UBA9042 > UBA9042 > UBA9042 > CAMDBH01. The sequence goes on along the minus strand of CAMDBH010000017.1, from coordinate 45,527 downwards.
TCCCCATCGCCACCGACCGTGCACCAGCCATTGGCGGCCGTGCAGTATCCTTCGTTGATACAGCCTTTGGTCGGCGCGCAATCCGCGTCAACATCCGCGACGCAAGTACCCTTGACCGCTGAGCATCGGCCAATTTTCAGGCAGCCGTCAGAGCCCCCACAATCGGCATTTGTCGTCACCGCACAAAAACCGTCGACCGGCGTGCATGCGCCTTCCACTTTGCAGCCTTGCGTCGCTTTGCAGTCGTCCCCGACCGCCTGACAAGATCCGTTCTTGGCGGTGCAGCGGCCGAATTTGCTGCACGCCGCCAAAGATTTACAATCATCTCCCGCAGCTACGCAATATCCCTTGTCGCTTGGCGTGCAGGTGCCCTGCGATTTGCAACCTTCGGTCGCTAGGCAATCGCTGCCGATGGCCGTGCAACCGTCCTTGCTCGGGCTGCATTGCCCAAAGTTGATACACGCCGATAATACCTTGCAATCATTGCCGGCGGTCACACAAAATCCGTCGGGACCCGCGGTACAGAACCCGGCCTGGGTGCAGCCATCGGTCGGCTTGCAATCGTTGCCTGTTGCGACGCACAAGTTGCCCTTGTCCGTAACCTTGACCGTGCAGCGGCCAAATTTCTTGCAGTCCGGCAGATTTTTGCAGTCATTTCACGCAATTGTGCAGTTTCCTCCGACCGACGTGCAAAATCCGAACTTGGTGCAGGCGGGCAATATTTTGCAGTCCTCGTCCGTTGCCGAGCAGAAACCTTTTGCATTTGGCGTGCATGCGCCCTCCAGTTTGCAGCCCGCGGTTGACTTACAGTCGTCGCCAAATGCCACGCAGGGCGGTTGATCTGCCTTGCCGTTGAGCGACGCCGTGCAACGGCCAAACTTTGTGCAGGCATCCATTTTCTGGCAGTCCGTATCGGTAGCAACGCGAAATCCCGCCTTATTTGCGGTGCAGGTGCCCTCTTGGATGCAGCCTTCACTGGCCTTGCAGTCGTCGCCGATTGCACCGCACTGGTCGTTTTTGCTTGAACACATCCCCAATTTCTTGCACGCCAGCATCTTCTTGCAATCGTCATTGGTTGCGACGCACTTCTTGTTGTAGGCGGTACAAATCCCGAAATCGATGCAGCCCTTGCTAACCGCGCAGTCGCTGTCGCTCACAACGTTGCAAAACCCGCCGACGGGTGTGCAAAAGCCGTCCTCGGTACAGCCCGCCGTAGCGAGACAGTCGTTGCCAAGCGCGATGCAGACGTCGTTGTTGCTCGTGCATCTGCCAAATTTCTTACAGTCCGCAGAAGTCTTGCAATCGTTCGGTGTTGCAACACATCTTCCGGCGGTTGCCGTGCATTGAAAAGCCTCTATGCACGCTTGACTATTGGCGCAGTCGGCAGCGTTTGCCGCCGCGCAATAGCCTTTGTCATTGGGCGTGCAGGTGCCATCTGACTTGCAACCCTCTGTTGTCAAACAGTCATTTCCCGCAGCTTTGCAAATGCCTTTGACGACCGTGCATCGGCCATTTTTCGTGCATCCCACTGCCACCTTACAGTCTTTTTCTGTGGCGATACAGGCCGTTGCGTCCGGGGTTTGCTCTTGGGTGCACCACGAAAAATCCTTGCAAACTTGGCTACCTGCGCAGTCCGCGTCGCTAGCCTGCGCGCAGTAACCGTTTTTGGGCGTGCAGTAGCCCTCAATGATACAACCTTCTGTTTTCTTGCAATCGTCCCCAGCCGCCACGCAAATCCCGTCGACGGCGCTGCAGCGACCGAATTTGGTGCATCCCTCGCGTTTGGCGCAATCTTCTGCTGTCGCCGCGCACTTGCCGTTGACCAAGGAACACCAACCGAAATCTTTACACACGTCGGAGCCAGCGCAGTTCGCTTGGCTTGCTGGACCGCACCAGCCGTTGACCGCCGTGCAATCGCCCTCAGCCTTGCACCCTTCGGTCGCCAGGCAGTCGTCGCCGGCGGCGACACAGACGCCGTTGACGGCGGTGCAGCGTCCTAGGTTCTTGCAGGCAATGGTATTGTGGCAGGCAGCTGTCGTCGCGGCGCAGCGTCCGGCAGTCGCTATGCAGGTGCCTTCGGTCTTGCAGCCCTCAGTCGGGAGGCATTCGGCGTCTTCAAGAGCGGCGCAGGCCTTGCCGTCAAACGAGCAGAGGCCAAATTTGGGGCATTCCGCCGCGCGCGCGCAGACAACCTCCGGACTTTCCTCGTCGGGCGCACACGCCCAAACGCCGCCGACAACAACCAGACAAACTACAATTCGACTGAAGCGCATTTATTCTTGCTCAGCGCAACCAGGCCGGCCGCGGCAACGCAGTTGCTTGGGCGACGGCACCCGCGCCGCGCAGCGCCATTGTAGCCGGAAACGCAGGCGCTGCAAAACTAAACTTGTAGCGACTAGGCAGCGCTAGAAAACGCTAGAATGCTTTGGCTGTGAACGAATAGGTCGTGTTCGCGGCAAGCGTGCCGGGCAGCACTACGCGGTTGCCCAAGATGGTCGGCGTGCCGCCACCGCTGGCGGTAAATGAAATCAGGTTGTCGCCAAATTCCATTGAAAAGCGCGTCATCGACAGGGAACCCGTCGTGATTGTGCCGCTGTAACCGCCGATCGGATCATAATTCGAGGTCAGCTTGACCTGATCGCGCGCGCGCCAGAAATCGCCCGACGCCACCATCTGCTCAAACAGGATGTCGCTTGTCTTGACGGTGTCGATAAACTTGCGCACCGACTCGATCTTGATCGGCATATTGTCGTAACCGACGCCATCGCCAATGCCGTACGACGGGTGCACCAGTTGCACACTCCACGCATGGTTCTTGTTGTTCTGGATCACCGTGTACTGCCAATTGGTTAGGAACCAAGGCTGGTTGCGCCGCTGCAGTTCAATGCGCGTTTTCACGCCCTGCGCGTCAATGCCGCCGATGCCGTCTTCCATGACGATGGGGAACGTATGCAGCGGCTGGCCATGGAAAATCCACTGCATATTGGGAAAGCGCGCGACATTGACGGGATAATGCGTGCGCACATCGCCCATGCCAAAGCTGGAATCGAAATTGACACCTTCAGACGCCAAAACCTCATAAAGACCTTGTGGAACAGCCAGGTACGGTGAACGCCACGCGCGGATCGCGGGCACGCCCGGCAACTGCGCCAACATCAATTGGAAATTCACCGACGTTTCACCGCAGATCGTCGGGCTCGCGGTGTTGTACGTCGATTGGGTGACGGCGCAACTGCCGCTCAGAAGCTTAGACATATCTACGTGTTGCACAGAGTGTCCGGCTTCAGGGCACATGCCCAAATTGCACAAATCGGTGATTAATGAGGGATTGAAATACGCGTTGACGTAGTCGGTTGTGTCGAGATAGGTCGACTTAACACCGCGCGATTGTTCCATTTGTGCCATCAAGAGCGCACCGCGCGTACCCCACAAAGCGTTGTCGTTCTGCGCGTCTTCGGCGCACAGATCGTGGGTCAACACGACGGCGCTGCCTTGGGTGCCGGGAATCGAGTGCTTCAGGGCATAGTGACCGCCAGTTGCCTGCCGCAGGGCACCGCGCATGAGTTGCGTCATGATGTCGCGGCCGGGATCGAAGCAGTTGAGATAGCAACGGTTATCCGTGTATCCCAACGCGTCGTAGCCCATCGTGTACACGGTGCCGGTGCCGTAGGCTCTGCGAACCAGCGCCGGATCGATCGCCGCCGCGCCTGCCATCGCCGTGCCAAAGCTGACCGCACCACTGCCGCCTGCGATGGTGTAGGTGAAAACTTCAATCGGAATCGCGACGGGGTTGTTGCTGATGAGGATGCTGCGTTCCTCCATGCTGTCCAAGTAAAGCGTCGCGGGATTATCTGCGTAGAGCTTGATACGGGTGGCATCGATGTGCTGCGCCGTGGCAGAAAGACCTGCAAAACCAAGGACATCTGCCGACCCGGGCTTGACCCAAATCAGAATGCCGCCGTTCATCACCCACGTTTCCAACTGCGTCAATTGGGTGGCGCTAAACGTGGTTCCGATGAGGTAACCAGGCATATACACAACGGAATAATTCGAAAGCGTGGCAAATCCATCGGCCCAATCAGACTGCAAAGTCGCCGTATTCAAATCCAGCGCGTCTGCTGGCACGCCCAAGGCGCTCAACATTTCGATCGCGCCGTCACGCACGGGAATCGCGTCGGCGCCCATACCCGGCCCGAGCAACACGCGCACGCGACCGTGCGAGGCCACGCCGGCGTAACCGTCGTCCACTACACCATTGCAATTGTTGTCGATGCCATCCTTGCTTTCAGCCACCGGCGGCGGGGCAATGCAGGCTTTGCCTTCTGGCATGCAAGCGTTGAAGCCGCTGGCGCAAGCGCCGAGCAAGCCCGTGGTGCAAGCGTTGGCGGCGATCGGCATGAGTTGATCGGTGACGCCGTCGCAGTCGTTGTCGACGCCATCGCATTTGGTTTCAAGGGGTTCAATGCGCGAATCGCCAAGCGGTAGTCCGCAGCGCCGCGTCAGGTCCAAATCGAACACCAAGTCAGCATTACTCGCTTTATTCAGGTGCACTTCCACCGCGATAGTGTTGTTGCCAACCAGCAGAAGCGCCGGATCGAGGTAGGCCTCGTGGTATACAGTGGTATCGATCGCGTTGGTGCTCGCAAGCGACGTATAGCTGATGGTTCCGGTGGGCATATTGTCGCGGAACACTTCAGTACCATTGAGGTAAACAACTATGCCGTCATCGCGCTTCGCGGTCAGTGCGATAGATTTGTACACCGACGGATCGCTGAGCGAAAACGTGCGGCGGAAATAAGTCGTGATGTATTTAGCTGTAGCCTTGGTGCCGTAGCTGACGGTGGTATTCAAGCCAGTCAGCCCGTAACCCAGCGCGCCATTTCCGGTTTTCCAGCTGCTGTCGCTAAATCCAACGGCGCGCCATGCGGTGCCCTGGTTGGTGCCGGTGTCCAAGTATTTCCACGACGAGCTTTTGGCGATCAGGGTGTCGGACTGGCAATTGGCCACGGCTGTGTAAACGCACGCTCCGGTCCCCGTATTGCAAGCGTCCGTCGTGCAAGCGTTGTTGTCGTTGCACACCATTGCCGCGCCGGCCAAACACGCGCCAGCGCTGCAAGCGTCGACCGTGCACGCGTTGTTGTCCGCGTTGCACGCCACGGTGTTGTTGGCGTGCGCGCAGCCACTGATTGCGTTGCAACTGTCGGTGGTGCAAGTGTTTGCATCATCGCAATTCAACGCGGCACCCGGTGCACAAACGCCGCTTTGGCAGGTATCGGTGACGGTACAAACGCTGTTGTCGGTGCAGGAGGTTCCGTTGGCTTTGCCAGCGCATTGGGCGTCCCAAGTCAGTACCAATTGCGGCGGATTGGCCATTTCACGCGAGTTGAAATCGGTCGCGTCGGTGGCACTGTTGGGCTGGGTCAAAAGGAACGAAACCACGGCGTTGGCCGTGACCAGCACTTTGACATCGAAATCGACGTAAGCATTTGCCACAACCGCGGCTTTGTCGTCGCTAGCCGCGCTTTTGGCAAGAGGACGGGTGTTCCAGTTGGTTGTCGTTTCAGACCATGTGGTTGTGGTGGCATACACCGCCGGGCCGTTGGTGCTGGCGTCGGTGACGTATAAGCGCAACTTGGCTGAAGTCAGTGGAAACAGCGCGCCTGTGACGGTGAATTTCAACGCCGATTGTACCGCCGAGTTGTTACTGCCCACGGTGCGCAGATAGGTCGACGAAAAGTTGCTGGTAGGCGTGGACTGCACCACGCGCAAATCTGCTGTCGGCGCGAGCGTCACCGTCGTCGCGGACGCGACGACGGGCAGCGCTAGCGCCGACAACACCATAAAATGGGTTGGCAAATGGGATAGGAGGCGCCGCATGGCCGTTCTCCAGGTTTCCTACAATTCCAGCGAAGTACGCGCTTTGCGTGGCTGGCATTGTGGGAGTCGGTGCGACTTTTCGGCACCGACGTTGATCTGCGAACTAAACATCACTGTTAGCAAAATGGATCGCCAACCGCTTCCGAGGCTACGCGCGCCCCCCGATGACTGTCAACCACAAAACGTGCGCCTTGATCTCACCGCCTCGCGGGCGTAGCCTGCTCGGGCGCACTCGCTACGATGCCGCACAAGAGGTCGATTTGTCGCACGCCGCTGAAAGTTCAAGCCCCACAGCCATTTCGGGCCGGTTTGTTGACCAAGAACGCATCGACGGCATTTTTGACTGGCTGGTCGACGGGGCGCAGGGCACAAAGAATGCCATTGAAGTCATTGCCAAACTCGCACCGGAGATGATCGCGGCCGGTGTGCCGATCCAACGGGTTGTCGCGTTTGTTCGCACTTTGCATCCGCACATCGTCGGGCGCAGCTTCGTCTGGCTGCCCGGCGGTCACGTCGAAGTGAGTGAAAATAGTTACGCTTACCTGCAATCCCCTGGGTTTTTGTCCAGTCCGGTCGCCGCCGTGTTTCGCACCGGTCAACTGGTGCGGCGCGACCTGACAGCGCGCGCCGGTTCTGCCGACTCGGAACTGCTCCAAGACCTGGCTAAACAGGGGTTTACCGACTATTACGCGGCGCCGCTGACGTTCCTAAGCGGGCAAGTTCACGCCATCACTTTCGCCACCCGCGCAGCCGAGGGCTTCACCGATTCACATATCGCGGCGATCGCCCAAGTTGTGCGTCCACTGGCCCGCATCGCTGAAATTCTTGCGTTATCAAGAACCGCGGTCAACCTGCTCAACACCTATGTCGGTCACGACGCTGGCGAGCGCATTTTGCAAGGGCGCATCCAACTGGGGGACACCGAATCACTGCAAGCCGTTGTCTGGTTTAGCGATTTGCGCGGATTCACCAGCTTGTCGGCCGATCTAGCGCCGCCTGCGATCATCCGTGTGCTCAATGATCTGTTCGAATGTCAGGTGACCGCAATCGAGGCATGTGGCGGTCAAGTGCTCAAATTTATTGGCGATGGCCTGTTGGCGATTTTTCCACTGAAAGACAACGGCGCCGGACCGGTTTGCGACAAGGCCCTGCAAGCGGCCAACGACGCATTCACGGCGCTCGCCTTGCTCAACGCCGATCGCGCAATCAAAGCTGAACCGCCGATTCGCTTCGGCCTCGCCCTGCATGTCGGTGAAATTGCTTACGGAAATATTGGCGGTTCCGGTCGTTTGGACTTCACCGTCATCGGTCCGGCGGTCAATCTCGCTGCCCGCTTGGAAGGATTGACGTCCTCTCTGCAACGCGACTTGGTGTTAAGCCGTGAATTTGCTGAAGCAACCTCGGCTGCCACCTTGTCGCTCGGTGAATTTGCACTCAAAGGCGTCGCTGAAGCGATTGAAGTCTTCGCTGCCGCGTGATGCTGGTGCCAAACTGCCAAACTAAAGCAATTGTCGGCGCTTGATGTCCATGTACTTGGAAATCAGTTGCTGCGTCAGTTCTTGCGGCCTCACGTGCAACACATGCGCACCCGCGCGACGCAGTTCTTCAACCAGTCTTTGCCGCCATTGCACCTCCGCCGCCGCCACAGCCCGCGTGTAGAGCGAAAGTTCATCCGTCGGTGCAAGTTGCAGCAAGGCCTCAACCGAATCATCGCGAAATTGCACGCAAAGGGCGATGTGGGTCGGTGACAGCGAGCGAATGAGGGGCACCAACATTTTTTGTGTCGCCGGATCCAAGACTTGCGTGAACAAAATGATAAGCGATCGTTTGCGCAGGCGGGTGCGCAAAACTGCAAACATTTCACGATAATCGGGCTCAACCAGCGAAGGAAACAAGTCGTAGGTCGCCTGAATCAGACGTTTGGATGCTGCTGCACCTGCCTGCGGCGCTAAGAAGGTGCGCATTTCGCTGTCAAAAGCCGCCAAGCCGACACAATCGCCTGCCTTTACGGACACATGCGCTAGCATGAGTGTGGCATTGAGGGCATGGTCCAATTGCGACAGGCCTGCCGCCTCGGCCGTCATCAACCGACCAAGATCCAGAGCAAAAACAATGTTTTGGTTGCGCTCCAGCTGATACTCGCGCGCGATCGGCGTGCCCTTGCGTGCGGTGGCCTTCCAGTCGATGCGGCGGACATCGTCGTCGCGTGTATATTCGCGCAATCGTTCAAATTCCGATTCGCCGCCGCGCTTTTTCACGCTATGCGCAAAATGTTCGCCGCGGGCATCGCGCACCAACATGTCGTACTGTCGCACCTGCTGCAGGTCGGGATAGACGCGAACGATTTGGTCAGCCTTTACGATGACCTGTCGCTGCCACAGCCCCAAGATCGAAGGCGCACGCAGCCAAATGTGGCCAAGCGTGTGGGCGCCGCGCCGGAGCGGCTGCAGGTAGTAGCGCAGTGTTTCTCTAGAGTTGCCAAGCAACTTGATCGTCTGCGGCATGCCGATGGGCAGCACAAATTCGGCACCGTCGTCTTGCACCAGCAAAGTCAGGTCACCGCGCCCGGGGTTGCCAATCTCCAATTGCACGGCGTTGTTGCGCCCGACGGACAGCACTTGCGGCAGTTGCCTTTCCACTTCAACCCGCCAGCGCCGGCTCAGATGGGCGTCGACCAGTGCCAGCAACGCGACCGCAACATCCCAAAACAGAAGCGGCACCAGCAGTTCATCCTGCGAACCGCCACTTTGGCCGTCGGCCGCCATCACGCGCGCCAACGCGATCAGCAGCGCGGGCACTAAGCCAACAGCTGCCAAAAGCACTAGGCGCGTGGAGGGAATCATGAGAATCCTTGGATAAATCGCGGAAAAATTGAACTATTCAGCTGCGGTCCGCGGCACGGAAACATCGCGCAACAACGCCGTAATCACGTCATCGGCTGCGACGCCTTCCAACTCCGCATCCGGCAACAAGGTGATGCGATGCCGAAGCACGCTGGCTGCATGGCTTTTTATGTCATCCGGCACGATGAAATGCCGGCCTTCCGCGGCCGCCCGCACCCGCGCCGCGGCGATCAAGGACACCGACGCGCGCGGCGAGGCCCCCAAATAGACGGAGCGGTGTGCACGGGTTGCCTGCACCAGACGCACCACATAATCAATAATTGATTCATGGACTTTGATTGTATCGACGCAGCGCTGCATCGCGAGCAGATCGGCGGTGCTGAGCAGAGGCTCCAAACCGACCCGAGCAAAATCAGCGGGATCCAAGCCGGCGATGTGCAGGCGCACGATGGACTTTTCGTCCTCATGGCTGGGGTGATGGACCACTAGTTTGAACAGGAAGCGATCCAGTTGCGCCTCGGGCAACGCATAAGTGCCCTGAGATTCAATAGGATTTTGGGTCGCCAGCGTCAGAAAAGGCGCGGGTAGCACGCGGGTGACACCATCGATGGTCACTTGGCGTTCTTGCATGGCTTCGAGCAGCGCGGCCTGGGTTTTGGCCGGCGCGCGGTTGATCTCGTCGGCCAGCAAAATTTGTGTAAACACGGGACCTTTAACAAAGCGAAATTGGTTCTCGCGCGTGTCGTAAATATTGCCGCCCGTCACGTCAGACGGCATCAAGTCGGCAGTAAATTGGATGCGCTTGAATTCGCAGTTCAATACGCGGGCAAGGGCCCGCACGAGCAAGGTTTTGCCCAAGCCGGGTACGCCTTCGATCAGCACGTGGCCGCGGGCGAACAGGGCGATAAGCGTTTCAGCCACAAGATCATTCTGGCCGACAACTACACCGCCAATTGCCCGCACAATACGCTGAAATTGTGCGGCAAATAAGATGGGGTCAAGGGGCATCGGCTCTGCTTCAAAGTCCGTCATCGGTGTCTCCATTGGGGGGCGTGAGGCGTTGGTCGCCGTCGATTAGGTCGCTAAGCACTAGAACTAACTGTAGATCTTCACTGCTTGTCTGGCGAATTTGGGTTGCCGGCAAATTGCGCAGCGTTTCGGCGCGACGCAATGCTTGCAGCAAAGCAACAGAATCACGTTGAAATCGCAGTCCGATGGCAATTGCTAGGACCTCTATGTCCCGCGATTGCCCGCGCGGGCCATGACGCTGCCACAAGCGATCCAGCGCATAGCCCGCGTACAAGTGGGCCGCTATCGTCGACTGCTTCTTGCGGCTGAGCTGCAACGCAACTGCGGAAATATGCTCAGAGAAAGCCCGGCGCCCCTGCACTTCTCGGTCGCGCAGCGTGCCAAACGGCAAGCCGCGCAGCAGCAGCCAAAGCGACAGGATCAGAAGGATTTGCAGCATCAGAGGCCAAATGCCGGCTCGTTGCAACGACTGATGCGGATCCTCTGCCGGCGAAATGATGCCTAAAGTAGCAATTGTCATCTGCTTTTGGCCGCCTATCATGGCGTTGACCACGCTGGTCATCAGCGTTGGGTTGCCGGGGATCGCCATGGCGCCGTTGGCAAATAGGTCGCGATCGGCCACAACAACAACAACACCTTTGCCGATTTTCCATTTGCGCGCAAACGCAAAAGTGTTGCGCATCAGCAACGTTTCACCCGGTTCGCTGATTTGGGTCGCCTGCGTGTCATCGGTCGTCAGGCCCACGGCTACCTCCTCGGCCGCGACGGCCTCGGCGGAGATGTCGTTGCCCGCGACCACCTCCGATGCGGCGGCGGCCATCGCCGAACTTGTGGCGGCCCCCTGCTGTTCGATTTCGCGATTCTCCGCTGATTGCATTGGAAAATCAAACATTTGTGCGACTGCACGCCGCAGCGAGTCTGCGTCGTCGTACCACGTCCAGTGCCAAAACCTCTCCGTCGGTATCAGCAGTTTGTTTTGCGGCAAGTGTCCGTGCAAGTGGGCGCTTTGCCCCGTAATCGTCGACGAAGAGTATTGAATTTCAGTCACTTGGACGGGAAGCCACACCTCCAAATCTTGGGCGGGCGCGGGCAAAAGCAGAACGCGGGCACCCTGACGAACCGCCTTGGCCAGCACGCGCAGGACCTCGTCGGTCAGCGGCACTTCCTCAGCGTCGACCAGTAACGGCGCGGAATCCGGACCCAAATCGGCCAGAGACTGGGTAAAACTTGTCACCTCAATGCCTTGGCTGCGCAAGATCTCCCATGCCGCGGCGTGACCCGTCAAGTTGGCATCGCCCCAAGCAAAACAGGCCGATAACAAGGCAACGGTTGAAAATAGCAGCACTTTGGTCGTTTGCCGCAAAAGGGGCGCAATTTCTGCAATCAGTGCATCAAAGCGCGATCGATCCGGCTGAACTTGGCCAAATTTGGCCAATTCGACCTCGCGCACCAGTTGCCGCAACGGTTGCTCCAGCGGCGTCTTGCCGACAATGCTACGCAGATATTCGCGATTGGAACTGGCGGCGCGGAAACGGATCAGGCCGATGTCGCTCAGCCGACGCAAGCACGCGGCGTACAAGAGCGCGACGGCGGCCGCAACGTCGTGGTCGGCTGTGGCCCGGGCCCGCTGCAGCAAAAGTTCAATTTCACCAAGGGTTGCGGGTGTCATCGCCGCGACAGGGTCGGCGGCAATCTTAGCGTCAGGCCGCTTGGCCGGCGATTGCGCCAACTGCTTGCGCGCGGCAATCGCCCGAACGATAAAGCCTATTAATACAGCGATACCGACGCCGATGAGCAGCCATTTGAGCAAAGGCCAAAGCGGCGACAGCGCGCTGGCTGGACCGCTGACGGATTCGACGTTGCTGCCGCCCACGCCGACTTTTCGCGGCTGGCTGCGCGGGGAATTGGCTTGGGTTTGGCTGTCGCTCGGCTTGTCGCCCGGCTGCGGACGCTGGCACATCTTGGCCAAATCGGGACAAGTTGTGGCCAGTTCGGCCACTAGGCACCATTCGCGCTCGCTCGCCAGCGCGTTGGTACCGGGTTGGCAAAACGGATAATCGTGCTTTTGCAGGACTTCTACGGCGGCGTCCTCAGCTGATTGAGGGGCCGCAGCCGCCGCGATTGCAGCTGGCAGCAGCGCAATGAACACCAGCGATGGGACAAAAAATCGCTTCACGCGGCCGCCGATTTGCGCAGGTCGCGCGCGCGGCCGATTTGTGTCAGCGTCGACATTTGCAAGAGCAAATCCCAGCCTTCGCGCCGAGTCCGGCAATCAATGTAGACCAAGAAGCGCACGACTGCCAAATAGCCGTAGCCCAACGCAGCGCCGACCAGCGAAGGCCCAGTCGCGCCACTTTCCCACAACGGTTCACGGGCACTGTGAATATCAAAAAGGCTGCGGAGCGACTGCCAAATCACCTCGCCTGCGATCGCCCCAACGCAAGGAACAAACAGCGACAGCAGGGCCAGACCGAGCCAACGCCCGGCCACGACGTTGAGGAGGTCGCTGGATCGCTTGAACGTGGCGCCCAGATCGCCGTGCTCCAACGCCATGACTTCTGGCGCAAAACACGTCGTGCGAAAGGTCAGCCCCAACAAAAAACTTTTGCCGAGGAAATCCACAACGCGCGCGCCGGTTACGCGAAAAAAAGCGGCCCGGGCTGCGCGAAACACGCTTGGCAAGTCGGCGCGGGTTTTGAGCATCAATTCGCCGCAAACCGCGGTGATGGGCAGGGTGGCGATGGGCGCAAGTGCCATTAAGAAGACCCATAAAACCACGGGCGGCCACTCAGCCCAGCTTTGGAGCCAACCCAGCAGCCCAGCCAACGCAAGAATCGGCACCAAACACAGGGCCAACTGCCGCGGATGAATTTGCATGAATCGGGAAGATAAATCAGCAGTTTCCAGCAGACCGCGCGGCCGCAACTGCACCTGCTGCGCCGGGACGCCAACTGTCGCCGCATCCTTACGACTGTGCGGAGTGCTGCTTGGCATCATTGTCGCACCTCGCGGCCGGCGAGGCCCAAGTAGCTGCCCACAATGCCGAATTGCACCACGGCGAACGCCCATTTGACCGGCGCCGGCAACGCCGATGGCGACCAAAGCCCCTCGATGGCTGCCGCGACCGCCAGCATGCACGCCGCGCCAAGAATCAGGGTCACGACATCGCCGCGCGCCGCGCGCAAACTCGCCATGCGCGTGCGACCTCGGGTGTCGACTATCGCAAAACCCATGACGATACCGGCCGTTGCTGCAATGCAAATGGCGGTAAGCTCCCACGCAGAATGGCCGCAGGTAAACGTCAATATGTTGCGGCCTTTGGCGTCACCGATCAGAAAGCCGAATACCGCGCCGATGACCAAGCCTTGATAAACCGACATGAATGCGCTGCCCAAACCGGCAAAAATGCCGCTGGCGAACACGGAAAAGGCAATGCTCGTGTTGTGTTGGATGTAATACGCCACCGCTTGGGTACCTTCGCCCAAAGATCGCCCATCGTCGGGCGCGCGGCGGTACATTTCGCGAAAACTCTCCAGCTGGTCGTGACCCATGACGGCGGCACCGTAGCCGGGCAGCAGCCAAGCTGCGAAGAGGCCGAAGAAAAAAGGCAGATAAAACGCCGCGCTGGCGGTGACAAAGGCGCGGCGGTGGCGCCGGAGCGTGCGCGGGAACGCCTCGACCAGAAAATTGCGCACCGCGTGGGCTTTGGAAGGAGGCGAACGGTAAAGCAAATTGTGGGCACGCCCCAGCAGGCCGTCCAAGAAGGCCAACGTGCCCGCGTCAGAACCCGCGGCGCGCGCGCGCGCTGTGTCGGCGCTGGCCGAGCGGTATAGCGTGGCGAGTTCCACCAAGTCCGCACCATTGGCCGCGGATTTGGCCAAAAGTTGCTCCAGCCGCGTCCAATCCGCGCGCCGCAGCGCGATCAATTCGTCGGCAGTCACGCTGGCACCGCCTTGGACGTGCGCTCGCCAAGCGCGGTCGCTGTTTGCAGCCCTCGAGCGTGCAGCAGCAGCAGGAACCGCGCTGGGTCCGACGGCGCAGGCAGCGCAAAACGCTGCGCAAGCATGATCGCAAAATCGCTGCAAATTTCACGACGTCGGGCCGGTCCGATATCGCCAAATCGCTGCACCAGTGCTTCGATCACCTTGCGTTCCTCCACCGTGAGGCGCGGTCGCGGCGGCAGTTCAGCCAATTCTTCTTGCGTTGCGGGCGGTTTAAGACTTGACCCGCGGCGCAGCCACATCCGCGGTTCGACGATGACCATCGTGTCGGCGACCATGTCGCCCAAGCGGCGGAACATCGGGTCGCTGGCGCTGACGAGCATCCCCGTGAGATAACTAGGAAAAAATCCGTTCATGGTCGCTGCCGGCAAAAGATCCGCGCCGCGCAGCAGGTTGCGCAGCAGCGCATCGCCCATCCCGATCGGAAAGCCGCCGGTTTTGACCACGCGCAGGTGAAATGCGCGCTTGCCCGGCGTCCGCCCGTCCCAAAGCCACTCAAACAACACGTGATAAAACCATTCAAGCGCAAACCAGCCGAGCAGAAGCAGCGCGATATGCGCTTGGGCGAGATCTTCAACCGATCGTGTGAGCGCCACCGCTGCGGCGACAAACACAAACAGCGCAAACATGAAGCAGAAGCGGATGATCAAATCGAGTAGATAGGCGAACATGCGCTGCCATGGCCCAGCCAAATTGTAGGCGAAATCGACATGCTCCGGCGTTTCAATCCGCACCGAAGTGTCCAACACTGCGTCCGAAATTTGCACGATTGACTCCCCGCCGCGGCATTGTAGACGAGCGAGCGGCGCAGCGATAGTGTACACCAACTGACGCGGCATTTCTTTCGCGCTCCCCCCTTAGAATCGCTAGAGGTTTTGCGTGTTACCCGTCTACGAACGCGATCCGCAGCACATGCAAACCGCCATTGAGGCGATCTGGCAAAATGCGCTGCAAGATCGCAAATTGCCTATGGATAATCAAGGGCTTGCGGCGTGCACCTTTGTCGCGCGCGGTGCGTTGCAGCAAGCGGGAAAACGCTGGCTTCAGGGGCCGCGCAGGCCCGCGCTCGACTGTCAGATCGATCACCCGCTGGCGCACCTGCTCGCCCAGCGCCATGTGTACCGCGTCGAAGCCCATGTAGCTGAAGGACTTTTGGCCTGGACCCACGGGAGGCGAAAACTGGAACTGCTTTTTGAGATTCCGACGCCTGCGCGGGTGCTGCACCTGCAAGCCCGTGGAATGCGGTGTGTTTCACTGCTTCCGGACGGCGCAGATACCGCGTTGCAGGCCAACGCCTTTGAGTTTGCTCTGCACGATTTGTGTCACGTCGAGAAATTTGTCGATCCGGCGCATTACCTCGGTCAGGTCGGCTTTTTTTCTTTGGTCGACGCGGCAACGCAGAATGCAACGTGGCGCCAAATGACGCAGAAATTTGATGCGCAATGGTTGGCGGATTTTGACCATGTGGCAGCGGACATGAACGGGTCGGTGCTGTTTTTGTTTTCGGCGTTGCGCAGAAAGTGGCAATTGGCTTGCGAACGCGCGAACTTGCCGGCGAAGCGCGCCGCAATTTTCGATTTCCTGGGCCTCAACGGCGACGCTTTGCGCGCCGCCGCCGATTTCAGCGTGCATCCCGACGTAGATCCGCGCACTGTGCAGCATAATGCATCACAACTTCTGTTGTATTTCGAAAATGTCGGCCAAGCGAAGTTGGGGCTTGACCTCGTCTAACGCGCCTCAAACGGGTTGGCGCAGGACTTCGCCCATCGCATCAATTTGTTTGGCGACGGCCCGGCCCACGTCGGCCGCACGCTCCAATGCGCCTTCACGCGTCAACTGTCCGATCGTACGACACATATCCGCCGCCACCCCCGCGCCGATGTTGCGGCAGCTGCCCTGCATGCGGTGGGCGAGGCGATCGAGAGAGACAGCGTCGCGGACGCGTTCGGCTTCAAAAAAACGGCGCAAATCCGCGGCCATTTCGCGCTCGAACGTTTCGATCAACTGGGTCAGGATTTGCGGGCCATGGGTGGTCTGAAGCTGTTTGAGGCGCAAAAGGATCGCATCGCGGTCGTCGCAGTGGCTCGCGGATGTCGTAGCGACAGGCAAGCTGCCATCCGCCGAGGGCGCGGCTTCATCGCAGAATTGTGCCAATATTTCAGTGATTTGAACGAGCGTGACCGGTTTGGCCAAGTACTCGTCCATCCCCGCTTGCCGGCAACGCTCCCGGTCGCCGGGCGAAGCGTACGCGGTCATCGCGATCACCGGCGTGTGATCCCCAGGGCTCTCTGCTAGGCGAAATGCCTTTGTTGTTTCATAGCCATCCAAGCCGGGCATCTGACAATCCATCAAAACCGCGTCGTACTTGCCCTGGGCCAGCATGCGCAGCGCGGTGCGGCCATCCTGGGCCAAATCAGCCAAATAACCCAAGTGTTTTAGCATGCCTATGGCGACGATCTGATTGAGTTCGTTGTCCTCGACCACCAGCACCCGCCGGTTTGCGCCTTTGCGGGCTTGCGAACGCCGCCATGTCGGCACTGCGGGGCGATTTTCCGCGATGCCGCCGACCTGCCGCTGCCGCGAACCGGTGGGCCCCATCAAAACGAGCGCTTCAATCAGCCGCGCGCGCCGGATTGGCTTGGGCAGCGTGACCAGCAGATGATCGGGTATATCCTTTATATTACTTGGCAATTTGTCTGTGAGTTGTTGTAGCGTGGCGCCAAATGGTGTCAGCAGGATCGTCGGCAGATTGGCGATCTCCGGCACGCGGCGAATCGCTTTTACCAACGCCAAGCCCGTCATGTCGGGCATCTGATGATCGACAATCGCCAGTTGAAATGGGGTATCTTGCAGCTGATGCGCGCGAACCAGCCGCAGCGCGTCCAGCGCGCCGCGCGCCGTGGTCACCGTCGCGCCCATCGCCGTGAGTTCGCCGACCAGTGCGTCGCCGGCGGCGTCGTTGTCATCGACAACAAGAATGCGCGCCTGATGCACATCGGGCTGCACAAAGAAGACATCGGACTGCCGCTGCGGGCGGTTGGCAAGCGTTGCGGTAAACCAAAACGTACTGCCGCAGCCGATTTCGCTTTGAACACCGATGGTCCCGCCCAGCAACGTCACCAGTTGCTTGCTGATCGCCAAGCCAAGTCCCGTACCGGCAAAGCGCCGCGTAGTGCTCGAATCCCCTTGGTTAAACGGTTCAAATAGCGCGTCAAGGTTTTCCGCGGCAATGCCGCTGCCGCTGTCGCTGACTTCAAATCGCACCCTACGCGAACCGGCGGGTGTCGGCGCATCATCGCGCACAACCCGCACCACGATCTCGCCTTTTTCAGTGAACTTGAGGGCATTGCCGACCAAGTTCGTCAAAATTTGGCGCAGCCGCCGCTGGTCGCCCACGACACGATCCGGCAGGCTGCGATCGACCACGCAAATCAGTTCAATGCCCCGACGCTGCGCGCGCTCTGCCAACAGTTCCAGAACGCTCTCCACCGTCTCATCCAGATGAAAATCGATGCTGTCCAAGTCAAGTTTGCCGGCCTCCATTTTGGCAAAATCCAAAATATCCGTAATGATCGCCAGAAGCACCTGACTTGAGGACAGAATCGTGCGCGCATAATCGTGCTGCGCCGGATCCAGCCGCGTTTGTTGCAGCAGTTCCGCCAGACCAATGATTGCGTTGAGCGGCGTGCGCAGTTCGTGGCTAATTGTCGCCACAAATTCAGCTTTCGCTCTTTGCAGATCGTCAAGAAGCGGTGGTTCACCGCGACTTGTCGCGGCAATGCCTAGCTGGCCTGACGTTGCGTCGGCCCCAAGTGCCGGCAAACGCACCGCTTTGTCGACGGCGGGAGGCAACGCGACCGCTCCGCGCGGTGCCAAGGCGGCATCCACACGGCGCAACAACTCGCGGATTCTTTGCCGTATTTTGATTGCGAAATGGATGGCGAACCCCCGCATCCAGTTGTGCGCAAATGCGTCCCAGTTGTCAATAAAACGTAGTGCGAAGAACTGGTTGGAAGAGCGCCTTGTCTTTGGCACAAGCCGGCTCGATCGGACAAGACGGACATTCAGGTGCCGTCATTTCAGGGCAACGTTTGCGCGCACCAAAGAAGAACCAGTCGATGGCGCCCATGCTGCGGCCGGACTCACCTGCAAGGCGCTGAATGGCTTCGTAACAGGCCTTGCGGACTGCCCATTCGTCGTTGGGAGCTGCCAAGATGCGCTGCACCAAACGCCGCCGCAGCGCCGGTTCGTCGACGCGAACCAAGCCGGTGCGCAGGCAGGAGCGCATCAGATGATAGTCAATAATCGGTTGCAAATCACGGCCATCGCCCAGATCGATAAATTTCTCCGGCCGTTGCCCCAAAGCAATGACCAGCAGCATCGACTTTTTGCGCAACGGATCCTCGCGGTAACCACTGATGTGATCAAGCGCCTGCAGCAGGAACGCCACCGGATGCGGCGACTCTTTGGCCAGTTGCAGCAAAACCTCAGGCGTCCAACCGAGTTCCCACATATCCCGGCCATAGCCTCGCGCCAACGCATGGTGATTGGCCAACACTGGCATCGGCACTTGGCCATCGTCGGCACGAAACAGGGCCTCTGTGTCGCTCCACCGCAGATTTGCTTGGCCTTTGGGCGTCAACTGATCGGGATTCTGCTGCAGCAGTCGGCGAAACGCGGCAAAGCAATAGTCCGAACCCTTTAGCCGCTCGCCGTCAAAAAGCGCATACGTTGGGCGAGCATAGGCGCCATTCATCGGCGTCCAAAAGCCGAACTGATGCTTGATTGCGGCAAAAAACCAATCCAACGCCCGCGGATCGCCGACAGGTGGAAACAGCGAACCGACAAAGTCAAAACCGTCAACCGCGGGCATGGCTGCCAATTGCGCTGCAATTTTATGCAATTGGATCTCATCGACTTGAACTCTGACGTCACCCGCAGCGTTGCGTCTGGTCGCGATTTGGCTGCGGTTGGTGGCAAGCAGCGCGGACATGCCGGGCCCCTCAATGGCCAAAGCCGCAACTGATGCGCCCAGTTGCGCTGCGGCGTGGGGGTGCAGGCCTTCCACAAGGCCCGCCAACATTCCGCCGCACACGGAATCGCCGGCGCCCGTGAGATCGACCGGCTTGGCCGGCGCGCAAGGCACGCGGCTGCAATGGTCGCCCTGCCAAACGTCGATTCCGTCAGAACCGCGTGTTATGACTAATATTTGCCCTGGACGCACCGTGGGCGTCTGCGAACCAAAAACTTGTTCGGCTTCAAAGCCGTTCAAAAAGAACAGATCGGTGGCTTCTTGCAGCGCTCGGACAGCATCTGGGGCGCGATGGACCATATAACCAAAGGTGCCGGCAGATAATTTGGCCGAACACCGCCTGCGCAGCGCTTGGACAAACTTCATTTGCAACGCCGGATCGTGAATGGCAGCGATATGAATATAATCAACATCTAACAGCGCATCTGGCACGCTGGATGGATCGAGTTGATCTTCAATGCCCCAACTCGCTCGCTCTAAGCGCGCATCGCCGTCGCTGGCGTACACAATTTCAAAATGCGGAATGTCTTCAAGGCTGCACGCCGGACCGACCCAGTCAACGGCGGCGGCTGCCTGTGCAAAAAGGTCGGGCAACGGATCGGGGCGCATGCCAAAAAATCGCACACTGGCGCCCGCGCGTCGTGCTGCCAAAGCGGTATAAAGTGCGCCGCCACCGGGGGTTACAACGGCTTCACCGCCCGCGCGCAGGCTGTCGACCGAGGCGCCGCCGATAATTAGGATTTGAGGTCGTCGCGCCATGGCGCGCGATGATCGCATGCGGAGGCGCGCGCTTCAAGAGAGCGACAGCCATTGGCGCCGCACTGGGATGCAGAACCAACGCCAAAAGCCCGCCGATATCGCTACCGACGGGCCAGTGGAATTGAGAACAAACAGCAACTCAGAGACCGCGGCGTTTAGGCCTCGATCGTATCTGTGCCGGTGTCGCCGGTCGTTTCACCGTCGAGGTGCCGCCAACCCGCAAAGCGAACGCCGACATAGCCCGCAATCAGTTGCGCCGGGGCGAGGATGCCTTTTTCCAGGACCAAAGGACCGCTCGTGCCGTCGCCCAACAGGCCCCAAGCGATCACTGGATCGCGAAAGACCTGACCGTTTAGCCGAAACAGGGCGAAGGTGCCGTTGGCCGCTGGCAACAACTGAGTGATCGCATTGGGATTAGTCACAGGCGCCGGCGCCGCGGCTTTGGCCTTCTCAGCTACGACTGCAGGGCTAGCGGCGCTGGCCGGGGCTGCGATCGCAGCCGGTTTGGCAGCCGGTGGTGTCGGCGCAGCAGCGGGTGCGGCCGGGCGCGGAGCAGCCGCTGCGACCGGTGGTGGGATTTTAGCGGCCGGGGCGGCGACCTTGCTGACAGGTATGGGTTCGCCCGCTTTGTAGGCGGCGAGTAATTCGCGGCCCTTAGGCGTAAGAATCACGCGCAGGTGCGTGCCCACAAAGCCGGTGCACACGCAGCGCTCGGACGTCGCCAAACCGGCGTTTTCCAAGGTCCACAGGCGCTGGCGCGCTGCTTCGCGCTTGCACTGCAGTGGTTCGGCCAAGGTTTGTGAGACCAAGCAAACATGCGGCTTGTCGCCAGTTAAATCAGAGACCAAAAGGATAGTTTCGCGCGTCCCTTCCGTGAGCGGACGTCGGCGGCGGCCTACTGCGTCCAATTCCGTGCTGGCCAAGGACCCGCCGTTGGGCGCTCCGCCTGAAGCCGTGGCCATGGCTTGGGCAAATTCGCTAGAAATGGTCAATGTGCGCGGTTGCGCGAGGGAAGAAGCTGGCATGTGTGGATCCTCATTTTCGTCCGAGCGGATGGTGGACGCGGGCGCTATTTACGCCTGCGCACCGCAACGGTCAAGTGCAAAAAGGCCGCGCGAGAGGCGCAGATTTGCCGGCGCGACTCGCGTAGCAGTCAAGAAATACAAAACAAATTGCAGTCAATTTGGGTCACGCGGCGGCGCTCTTCTTGCTTTCTTCGGCGTTGCGCGCCGCTAACTCGGCGAGCAATTCGTCGCCGTGCTCTTCGATCTCAGCCAGCCAGTGGCGGCAGCGCAATTCAGAGCGGCGCATGAATTTTTCAGCATAAATCCGTCGTTGTGGGAAACGAAGGCCGTACTTGACCAATACGCGCGCGATGGTGACGTCGACCAAAATCTTGGTCAGGCGCTCGGCGTGCAGCAGACCCGGGGCAAAATCTAGCTTGGCGTCCCACTCAGAAAACAGCGCATCGGTCCACGAGCCGATCGGTAAGTCATAGGTATTCTTGAGCTTATTTCGAGCAATCTTTACAAGTATGGTCTGCAAAGCGCTATATTTATACGCAAAAAGCTTGCTCAGCGCCTTTTCCATCGGTTCGTTTTCGGCAACGCGCTTCCAATTTGATCGCGCCATCTTGACCAGAAAGCGCCGCGGATCGCGAAGTCCCTGCATCAATTGATCTTTGAGCACCATCAGCGACTGGATCTGACTGGTACCTTCATAAATCGGCAGCACCAAGGCGTCGCGCAACAATTTTTCTGGCATATATTCACTGGTATAGCCGACACCCCCCAAAATTTGCATGGCCATGCGCGACATCTCGACGGCCTTTTCCGCGGCGATATACTTAACAAGCGGCGTTAAATCACGGGCTTGCCTTTTGACCCGCGCGAGTTTGCGTTCCATATCGGCGCGAGCGGTCTCATCCTGCGGCGGATCGAATTTCAAGATCAGTTCGTAACGCTGTGCTTTTTCAACCTTTTGCGCGGTCTCAAAGCAAAGCGCGCGGATGCCGCGCAAGTACAATTCCATATCTTCCAGATAATCGGCGATCATTTCGTGGCGTTCGATAGGTTTGCCCATCGTAATTCGCTGTGCGGCGTACTCTTTTGCACAGCGAAAGGCTGCTTCGCAAACGCCCAAGCCCTCAAAGCCAACGCCGATACGCGCAAAATTCATGAGCAAAAGCATTTGCTCAAAGCCTTCGCCGCGGCGACCGATCAATTCGCCCACGGAATTTTCATAAACCAGCACACACGTCGGCGACCCATGGTGGCCGATCTTGTGCTCGACTTTGGCGATGCGCACGTTGACGACTTTTTGGCCATCTTTGACAAGTTTTTGGCGCACCAACATCAGCGAAAGTCCTTTGAGTCCAGGCGATTTCACCAGATCTTCACTGCGCACGAGCACCAATTGATACTGGCCATGACCCGACGTAATCCACTGCTTTTCACCGTTAATCAGCCAGCTTCCGTCCGGCTGTTCCACCGCCGACGTCCGAATTTGCGCCAGATCGGAGCCGGCGCCATTTTCTGACAGCACCATGCAGCCCCATGCATCGCCGCGGCATATCTCTGTGATCACATCGTCATACGGTGTCGACAGGATGCGGCCACCGGCGATCTTGGTGCGCGGATCGCGCACGGCGTACGTCATGAGCGAAAGGGCAATACCCGTGTGAAATCCGAAATGTGTCATGCAAGACACATCCGCACGCGCCATCATTTCCGACGCAGCAAGATACACGGTCGCCGGTGCATTGAGGCCGCCCAATTCGCGCGGCAGCGGCATGCCGTAAACATCCAGTTTTTTTAGGCCCTTGAAGATCTTTTCAAATTCCGGCGCCACAACGACGTCGCCATCGACGATTTTTGTGCCAAAGTTTTCAATGGCTCGGCTGACCGGATCGACCTGTCGAGCGACGAACTTGCCAATTTCTTTGAGGATATCTTCGTATCCGTCGCGGGCATCGCGCACGGACGCCGGCCTGTCCTCGGGCGAGGCGCCGTGTTCCACCAGGGCCACGATCGACTCCCAATCCACCGCTTCTTCAATATAAAATCGCAAGTCGGCATTGTCGAGGTAGAAGTTGTCGCTCATGAGCTGCTCCGAGAGATTGTCCTATTTCTAAGGAATTTCAGGGGTGTCGTGCCCATTTTGCGCACTTGACACTGGATCGAGGCCATTGGTTGGACACAATGCTGACTTTGCCGCACTGCGTCAAGAACTTTTTGCGCAATCGCTCACACAAACAAACCGGCCAAGCCGCCCGTCATGTAGCCGACAACGCTGCCGCCGAGCATGGCGCGAATACCCAATGTGGCCAAATCCTTGCGCCGTTCAGGGGCCATGCCGGCGATGCCGCCGATCTGAATGGCGATGCTGGAAAAATTGGCGAAGCCGCACAAGGCGTAGGCCGTGATGATGGTGGCGCGCGGGCTCAAAGGCGTTGTAGATGCTAAGTTTTTTGCCAAGTCGAGGTAGGCGACAAATTCATTGAGTACGATTTTGACACCGAGAAAGACCCCGACGGCCGGCGATTCTTCAGGTGATATGCCGATCAACCACGCCACGGGGGTGAAGACCCAACCGAAGATTTTTTGCATCGTCATGTCCTGCACGCCAACCAGTGTAAACGACCAGCTTACCAAGGCATTGCCAAGTGAAACCAACGCGATAAACGCAATCAGCATGGCTGCGACGTTGAGCGTCAGCGTCATGCCTTCGGCCGCACCGGCGGCGGCGGCGTCGATAACATTTTCATGAATTTTAGGTACTTCGATTTTTGCATCGGCGCCGGTTTCGGGGATCTCCGTTTCAGGCACCAGCAATTTTGACACCAGCACCGTGGCCGGCGCGGCCATGATCGAAGCGGCCAGCAAATGTCCGGCGATATCTGGAAATTGGTTATGCAGCATCCCGACATAGGCCGCCATGACGCCACCTGCCACGGTGCCAAAGCCGCCGACCATGATGCAGTGCAGTTCCGATCGCGTCATTTTGGGCAGGAAGGGGCGCACCATCAGCGGTGCCTCCGTTTGGCCCAAGAAAATATTGCCGACAGTCGACAGAGATTCCGCGCCGGAAGTCCCCATAAATTTAGCTAAAAAGCGCGCGGTGAAGCGCACCAATTTGACCATGACGCCCGTGTGGTAGCCGACGGTCATGAGCGAGGAAAAGAAAATGATCGTCGGCAGCACGGAAAACGCCACGACGGCGGTGCCGTTGATCAAATCGCCGAACAGAAACTTGGCGCCGTCGTTGGAAAAGTTCATCAACGCGACAAAGGCGTCATTTACCCACGAGAAAAAGCGATTGGCCAACGGGGATTTGAGGACAAGCGCCGCGAAAACCAACTGCAAAATCGTGCCGCTTATGACCACGCGCCACGGAAAAACTTGGCCAGGCTTGCGCTCGCGGCCGTACCAACACGCGGCAATCATGACGATCAGGCCGAGCAGCGCCTGCAAACGCGGCATCAAACCGGCGTCGCCCACGTCGTGGTTGAAATGGCTGGCGGCGGCAAAAGCGGCGATTGGCAACAGAAGCAGTGAAGATACCACGAGAATTTGGAGAATTCGGCGCATGGCGATATCCGGCCGCGCAAACCGCGCTGCCTGCAAGATCGACGCGAAGTAAGCCTGCGTCAAGTGTATTGCGCGACAAAATTGCGCAGCGCAAGATCGCAACGGTCGCTGAGGCGTCAAAGGCGAAGCGATGACCGCCGACAAACTTTGGAGAATGTTGATGAAAATGCAAGTTATTTTGGCATTTACAGCCATGTCGTTGATCGGAGCGCCTCTTCACGCCGATCTGGCTCCGGGCAGATTTGCGCCAGCGCCCGTTTTCCACTTGACGATAAATCCCAAAGGTTCATGTGATCATCAGCAGTTGAAGCAAAAGATCGAGAAAATGCGCAAGCGCTTGTTCAATTGCTTTCAGTTTTACGGAGGCGAGACTGTCATCGAACTCAAGTTTGCGCCCGATGGCAAAGTTGCAGAATTGCGCAGGAAAGCTGGTGACCTGCCGCAACCGATGCAACGTTGTGTTGAAAAAGCGTTGCGTGAAGTAGTGGCGCCGCATTTGGGCGACGGTCCGCAATGTCGCGCGGACGTGTTGGCGTCGATCACGCGAAATCGGCATTTGTAAACGGCTAATCGGCTAACTGTTTGGGCCAATCGCCGTGCAGCAACTTGGACATCGCGCGATCGGCGAGCAGGCGGCCATCGGTCTGACACTTTGCGCAGTAGTTCGTTTCGTGTTCCGCGTACACGATCCGTTGCACTTTGGCCTGGCAGACGGGGCAGGGCAGGCCAAACCGCCCGTGAACCGCCATTTCGCGGCGAAAAGCCGTGACTTTTTCAGGGAATCCGTCGCCGACTTCGGCCCGCAGTTTTTCCAGCCAGTTCGTCAGGACATCGCGACACGCCTGCAAAAGTGCCTGTATTTCTATAGGTTTGAGATTTTTGGTCTGTTGCAGAGGACTCAAGCGGGCGCGGTGCAAGATCTCATCGGAGTAGCTGTTGCCAATGCCCGACAGCACATGCGGATCGGTCAAAACGCGTTTGAGCGTATGGCTTTCGCGCTGCAATGCCAGTGCAAAATCTTCAGACGTGCAAGTCAGGACGTCGATGCCGCCGGGATCGTGAGCCGCCAGTGCAGCCTCGCCCTGCACTACGTGCACCGACGCGCGCCGCTTGCTGCCAGCTTCTGTGAGCAGCAACGTTCCGTCCGCCACATCCAGAGCCAATAGTCCGTATTTGGCTGGAATTTTGCAATTTTTGGCTTTCCAGTGCAGCCGACCGGCGATCATCAAGTGCAGCACAAGCCACAGGTCATTTTCGCAGCCGATGGCCACCCGCTTACCCAAGCGCCGCAATTTATTGATTTCTTTGCCGACCATCGCATTTGGGCTTGGCTCGACCGTGCGCAGCAGGAACGGATTAGCAAAACGCAACGATGTCAGGGTTTTGCCGAGCAGGCGCGGCCTCATGCACTCCAAATAGACCTCAATGTCCGGTAGTTCTGGCATCTGACTCCAACTTTTCCCGCACTCGTCGGTGGCGGCGGTGGCGGTACTGCACTGCGCACATTGCGTGCTATATTCAAGTAATGCACGCGGTGCAAACCATGCGGGTGGTCGCCACATACCTTCACACATTAGTTAAAATACGGAGATTGTTATGAAAAATCTTGCTAACGCGCTATTCATCACGCTGCCTCTGGCGTTGTCGTTGACGGCATGCGGCATTCCAGAAGAGCAATACAAGAAAGATATGGCCAACTTGACCGATACGCTCAACAAAAAATCGGCCGAAGAATTGGCTGCGGAAAAAGCCAAATGCGAAGCGGCGCGGGCAGCGACTGAAGCAGCCAATGTGGCGGCCGAAAAAGACCGAGCGTCCAGAGCGGCAGACGAATACAACGCGACGAAAAAAGCTTTAGATGCCTGCACTTCACGCGGCGGCGATGCGGCCAAGCAACTGGCGGCATGCCAAATCGAACGCGAGGAAGCCAAGTCCAAACTCGAACGCGTGACCGCAAGTGTCAACAAAGTTCGCGATGCGCTTAAGGCCATGAGCGACGCGGGCAAGTTGACGATCAAAGTGCGCAATGGCTTTCTCGTGATCGCACTGTCGGGCGACATTTTGTTTGATTCGGGCAAGGCCAAGCTGAAAAAGGATGCCGAGCCGGTGTTGACGGAATTGGCTGGTATTCTCAAGGGGATGCCGGAGCGCCTGTTTCAGGTCGCGGGCCACACAGATGACGCAGGTGCCGAAGATCTGAACTGGAAACTGTCCATGGAGCGCGCGTTGACCGTGGTGCAGTTCCTGATCGGCCAAGGTGTCAATGGCAAAGGCGTTTCAGCGGGTGGTTATGCGTTTTATCAGCCCGTCGCCGACAACACGACCGATGCTGGCAAGCAGACCAACCGCCGAGTTGAATTTCTGCTGATCCCGAACTTGTCGGAACTGTTGAACTTAAAATAGCGTTTTGCGCAGGCGGGCCATGCGATCGCTGACGATCTTGCTGCTGCTTCTGTGTGCGGCCGCGACCGCACACGCGCATGAACCGCGAGCCCTACAATTTTCTTACGAAATTCGCCTGCGCGACGTCGCCATTGGGCGCACGGCGATGACTGTGGAGCCCAGGAAGCTCAGCGACGGCAAAATGGTCCGCGTGCTGCATGCCGACGGCGAAGCGCTTGAATTGGCAAAAGCTTTCTACAACGGCCGCGCGAGCTACACCACCTGGGTTAACGAGCAGTGGCAGCCGCTTGCGGCCAAGTGGCGGATCCAATTTACCCAGCGAAGTTACGATGTTGACGCGCAATTCACGGAAGCGCAGGTTCACGCTGTTGTGGTCAAGCCGGGCGAGCAGCCGGTGATCGTCGAGCAAGCGACGCCGCGGCACCCGCTGGACCTGGTGAGTTTTCTGCCTTGGCTGATGCAACAAAAGCTAAAGCTCGGCAGGCAGTTTCACGCCCAGGTGTATACGGGTTTGCGCGTGTGCGAGGTCGATGTTGCGGTCAAGGACCCTGAAACTATTCTAGTTCCGCTGGGTGAGCGCAAGGCGACCGTCATGCAGTTGGAAGTGACCAAGTGTAAGAAGGACCGCAAGATTACGATGTGGCTGGATAGCAAGGATTTTGTGCCGCATCGGATGATGGTGGAGGACGCGTTTATCGGTTGGGTCGAGGTCGTGCTGATGAAAGTGACGACGGTGAAGCCGCGCTTTGCAGAGCTGCCCAAGCCGCTATAGATCAAAGATCTTGCCCGGATTCAACAGATTGTGCGGATCCAGCGCTAACTTCACCGCCCGCATCATCGCCAATTCTTCGGGCGTGCGCGAAAAATGCAAATACGGCTTTTTCACAAGCCCCACACCGTGTTCCGCTGAAATGCTGCCTTTGAAACGCTGCACAATCGCGAACATCTCCAAGTCCGCATCGGCCATTTTCTGCGCAAATTCAAGGGGGTCAGAGCCTTGAGGCCGCAAGACGTTGATATGCAAATTGCCGTCGCCCAAGTGGCCAAACAGAGCCACCTGCCAATCCGGCCGCTTTGCCAGCCACTCGTTGTGCAAAGCGTCCACAAAAGCGGGCAGTTGCGCAATTGGCAGCGCAACGTCGTTTTTGTGCGGCGGCCCACCTTGTGTCAGGCTTTCCGTAATTGATTCACGGTATTGCCACAGAGCCCGCGCCTGTCGCGCATCCTGCGCCAATGTGCCATCGAGAATTTCGCCGAGCTGTAGGCGTTGCGCCAGCCAAGCGTCCAAGGCGAAATCGGGAGCAATGGTCAGTTCTATCAGCGCGTAATACGGCACCAGCGTTGCCAACGGTTGCGCAACCTGGCGGTTGCGTATCACCTGTTGCAGGCAAAAAGCGCTAAAACATTCAAACGCTTGCAGCACCACCGCTTGTTGTCGCAGCTGCGCGAGCAGGTCCAGCGCTTGCGGCAAGTCTTGCAAACCCAGCAGCATCACATGACTTTTGTGCGTAGGATGCGTCAATTTCAGCGTCGCCGCAGTGATAATACCCAGCGTGCCTTCACTGCCGATAAAAAGTTGCCGCAGATCCAATCCCGTGTTGTTTTTCTCCAGCGCACCGCCCAGGTCGAGTAAATCACCTTGCGCTGTAACTACTTGCAAACCAAGGACCCATTGGCGGGCGTGGCCACGGGCGATGACTTTCAAACCACCGGCGTTGGTAGCCAAATTGCCGCCGATCGTTGCGGTACCCTTTGAGGCCAAATCGATAGGCCAGCACAAGCCGTAAATTGCGCAGTGATCTTGTAGTGCTTGGTTGGTCACCCCCGCCTGAACGCGTACGGTTAGGCCCGTCAAGTCCACCGAATCCAGTCGATTTAGCTGCTCCAGGCTCAAGATCAACTCGCCATTTTGCGCGGCGGCCCCCGCCGCCAGCCCCGTGCGCCCGCCCGAAGGCACGATTGCCACTGCGTACTGCGCGCACAAGCGCACGATCGCTTGCACCTGCTCGGGCGTCTGCGGCAACGCCAGCGCGCACGCGCGGACGGGCCCGCGTTTGGTCCAGTCTGTGCCGTAGCGTTGCAGATCATCAGGATCAAGGCGGACTTGGGTGTCACCGACTGCTGTGCGCAACTTTTCAACGAATTCGATGTCGATCATTGGCTTCACAAGTTACGGATTGCATTGGAACGTGCCGTCCAAATTGAAACGATGCATCATGATTTGATGCAAATAATCCTGATCCGACCAGCCCTGAGCCGTCCAAGTGCCGCCCGGATCAGGGGTGACGCCGCACAAGGCGGAAATGCCGCCGGAGAGCGTTGTAAGGCGCAGCCACAGGAATTTTCCGTTGTTGTCCACACGCATCACGTAGCCGATCGCGGAACCGAAATAAGCGTCGACGTGACCGGTAAGCAGCACGCTGCCATCACCGATGAGCGCGCCGCCGACGACATTTTGCAACAGGCCAACCGCGGGTGAAAACTGCCAAAGTATCTTTCCATCTGCTAAGTTAAGCCGGACCGCCAGCGGTCCGTTGCTGCCAGATTGGGCAATGCCGATGGCCGTCAAGCTGCCATCGCCGCCGACCATGGTGCGGCGAAACTCGCTGGATCCGGCCAACTTGTGTTGGTAAGTCCATTTCAATTTCTTGTTCGCGTCCAGCCGTTGGACCACGGCCGAACTGCCGCTGCCGATCGATCCGGCCAAAATCCAACCGCCGTCCGCCAACTTAACGATATCATTCCAAACATCGCCACTGGAGGTTTGGCCATATTGTTCCCACAAGATTTTGCCGGTCGCCAAGTCAACTTCGCCCCACCGCCAATTTGCGGCGTCATCACCGGCGAAGTAGGCGCTATTTCCCGACACCGCGAGACCGTGGACCGAACCGTTGCCAACGACGTTGTAAATTTTTTTCCAAACAATCTTGCCGTCTTTGTCCAGCCGCACCATTTGACCGTCGTACCCGAACGCTTCCACGCCAGTGTAACTCAGCCCGCCGAGCAACAAGCCGCCATCGGCAAGCAACGCCGCGGTCTGCAACTGATTTGCATTGGCCGCTGCGTCCAGTTTGAGTTCCCACAACGGCTTGCCGTCGGTGTCGAATTTCGCGGCGTATCCGTCATCCACACCAGCCAAATTCGACCTGCCGACAACCACGAAATTGCCCAAACCCACATCCAAACTGGCCAACGCCATGTAACTGTGGTCTTTGTCGTTGCCGATAGCTTTGCGTACGTACGGGCATTTGCCGCAGTTGGCGCCGGCGTCGCAGGTCTTGTCGGCCGCACAGATCTCGCCGACTTTGGCGGGTTTGCCGTAGCAGCCGCCACCGGTCGCGCACACATCTTCCGTGCACGGGTTGCCGTCGTCGCAATCCGTCAGTTTGGTTTCATCGCAGACACCCTGATTGCAAGTGTCGCCGCTTGAACAGTAATTGTAGTCCGTGCAAGGTGCCGCCGTAGGTGCGCTGACACAGCCGTAGGTGACGTCGCAGCCGCCGCTTTGGCATGGCGCGTCGGCAGTACAAACGGGTTCAGTCAGCGTTTGACTGTGGCTCAGGTGTTCGCGGATCAACACGCCCTTGCCAATTTTTTCGCCGCCAATCCCGTCCACGAGCGATCGACCGACAAAAATCGCCGTGCCACTGGCCGTGATCGCAGCGCCGTTGTACTCATTGAACGCCAAGCCGGTGTGAACGGGGTTGTTCCATACTTCATTCCAATTGGCGTCGTGGCGGCGCGTCAGCGGGCCCGCACCAGGAATGCTGCCAAATTCGACGGCACCGCCCGTCGGCAACGCAACAATGCCTGCGAAACCGACATTGTAAACCTCTAAGCCGGCGACCTGTTGTTGCACAACACCCTTTTCATCAAAGACGAGGACACCGTCAGCTGTACCCAGCGCATCGGAGATTTTGCCGGCCAGCGCCACGCCGCCGTCTGTCAGGGCGGCCGCCCCGTACAGGCCACCCGGCGCGCCCCAAAAAAGTTGCAAGTTGCAGAACACTTTGCCCAAACATTTGTTCTTCGCTTCAAATTTGCTGCAATCGCCGTCTTTGAGGCAACCGCAAGTATTTTCACCCGCTGCGCATTTGCCCTTGTCGCAATGGTCGCCCACCGTGCAGTAATTGTTGTCGTCGCATTTGCCGCCATCGGGCATAGCCAATAGCGCGCAGTCTCCGGTTTTTGGGTCGCAAGTGTTGGTGCCGCAAACCGAATCATCGCCCTTGCTGCAAGTAACGATGCTGCCCGGATTGATCTTGCACTTAAACGGAAATTGCGCCTTGTCGCAGTATTGCAAGCCATTGCACAAGTTGCCATCGTCTTTGCAGTCGCTGTTCTGCTGACATTCGCAAGTGCCTACGCCCTCAGTGCATTTTCCACCGACGCATTTGTCGCCGACCGTACACAGTTTGCCGTCGTCGCAGGCCGTCCCGTCCGCGGTCGGCGTCACGTCGCACAGACCAGCCGCGTTGAGGCCGGTCAAAGGATTACAAATCGCGACATTGCACGGATCGTCGAACAACGGCGGGCATTTGACGACCGTCGCAGGATTGGGTTTGCACACGGTGGGGTCACCGCTGGCGTCGCAGAACCAGGTGCCGTTGCACAAATCGCCGTCGTCGAGTTTGCTGCAATCCGCATTGTTTTTACAGCCGCAACTATCGATTCCGCCTTTGCATTGGATGTCGCCACAACTGGAGTCGCTGCATTGGCAGGTGGTTTTTTCCGTGCAAGGATCGCCGTCGTCGCACGCCGTAGCTGGTTCTTGCCAAAATTCAACGCAGGTTTTGCTCGCAAGGCTGCATTTGCTCACGGCACAAGGTTTTGAAGATACAGGGCAATCGGCGTTTACTGTGCACGTGCCACCAATCGCCGCGGTATCAGAAGCAACCTCTTTGTCATTGCCATCGACGGCTATTTGGACATCCACGGCGTCCACAATTTCGGGTGCCGACAGATCGGCAACTGCATCGGCGGCTGGCAACGTGTCCGCGACAACATCAGGCAATGAAACGACGTCTGATTGTGAACCGTCCACGCCAATGGCGTCGGCGACCCCGGCGTCTTGGTCGTCACCAACTGCCGGCGTAACAGGATCTGCGCCGCAACCCGCCAACGCTGCCGCGATGCAAATCACCGACGCAAGCGTGTCTGCCGCCCAAGCTTGCAGCGACTTGCAACCTGACGGTTGCCCAATATTTTGGCGACTGATCCGCGACATGATCACCTACTTTGCGCAGCCGAACGTGCCGTCGATGTTGAAACGTTGCATGAACGGATGGATGCCGCCTTGGAAATCCGCCCAGCCTTGCGCGGTCCACGTACCCCCGAGATCGGGCGTCACGCCATAAAGCCCCGACAAACCCGCGAGCGTAGTCTGACGCTGCCACAACTCTTTGCCGTTGTTGTCGATGCGCGATACCCAACCGACGCTCTGGTCGTAGGAAATATCGAGCGTCCCGCTCAGCAGGAGGCTGCCGTCGCTCACGAGCGCCCCGGTCGCCGCGACCTGCCAGTCGAACTTAACCGGCAAATACTGCCAAAATGGCTTGCCATCTGCCATGTTCAAGCGAACAGCAAACGGACCCGTGGAGTTTGTGCCCGCCGTGCCCAAGCCGGTCACGGTGCCGTCTTTGCCGAGCAAAATGCGCCGGATATTGTCGTTGTTGGGCAGATTGGCTTGGTAGGCCCAAAGGACTTTCTTGTCGGCGTCCAAGCGTTGAATCACGCTGTCAATATTGTTCAAATTGTCGTAACCGCCCAAGATCCAGCCGCCGTCGGGCAGTTTGATCACGTCCAACCACCCATCGTTGTCGCTTTTGCCGGTGACCCCGCTTATTTGCCAAAGGATTTTGCCCGTTGCTAGATCGACTTCGCCCCACATCGCTTTGTACGAATCTGTGCCGGAAAAATAGGCTGTGTTGCCAACGACATTGACGCCGCGAATCGTTTGGGAGTTGACCAAATTATAGACGAGGTGCCACACGACTTTGCCGTCCTTGTCCACTCGCATCATTTGCCCGTCCATCGGGGCTGGGCCGTCGGAGTTGTCAAACCAGCCGCCGACGAGCACGCCACCGTCGGCCAAAAGCGCCAGGGACTCTAATTTGTCCCATTTGTTGGCGGCATTGGTCTTTGTCTCCCACAACTTCTTGCCCGACGCATCAAATTTGGCCACATAGCCATCCAGTTGGCCGCAGCAACCGCTCCAAGTCTGCCCCGCCACCGCAAAATTGCCTCCCCCGGCGTCAACGCTTGCCAACACTTGGTGAGCGAACACGACATCGGTGCCAAAAGACTGGCGAATGTAGGGGCAATCACCGCAATTGCCGCTGGCGTTGCAGGTTTTGTCGACGCCGCAGAGTTCGTCCAGTTTGGCTGGCGAACTGTAACATCCGCCCGCGTTGGCACATTTGTCGGCCGTGCAAGGATTGCCGTCGTCGCAGATCATCGTCTTGGTTTCATTGCACGTACCGACGTTGCACATGTCGCCAGCGCTGCAATAGTTGCCGTCCGTGCAGCCCGCGACAACGTGCGTGGTGACGCAGCCAAAGTACGTGTCGCAGCCACCCGTGGCACAAACCGGCGTATTTTTGCAGAAATTGTCGTTCAGCGTCTGGCTTTTCGCCAAGTTCTCGCGCACGACAATGGCTTTGTTTACGCCACTGTTCTTGCTCTGGCCAACGAAAATCGCAGATCCATCCGCGGTGACTGCGCCGCCTTCGTAACTCGTCGACGCAATGACGTTCTGGTTGCCGGGATTTGACCACACAATTTTCCACGCGGCGTCCAAACGCAAGGTAAACGGTTCTGGACCTCCGCCGACGGAACCGTAGGCCACATAACCACCTGATGGTAAAGCAAAAAGTCCGGTAAGAATCGAACCAGTGCCCAAATACGCGCCGACTACCTGTTTGATCGCTACAGCGTTGGAATCGTAGACCAAAATGGCGCCGGCACCCGGATACGTGTCGTACATACGCCCAGCAAAAGCCACGCCGCCGTCTGGCAGCGCATTCGCGCCGTTGGCGACGGCGACGTTTGCGTAACTGGTGTACAATTCCTCTGCAGTTTTAGGATCTTTCCAATCGCCGTTGCCATCGAGTCGGCGGATCCACGCAACGCCGCTGCGGTCGCCGCCGACTAAGATCGTGCCGCTACCGGTCATCGCGCTGCAATTGAAGCGTTCGTCGACGGCCGTGCCGATCAGTTTGCTCCACACGGTCTTGCCGTCGCCGTCCAACCGGTAGATCCAGCCGTCGCTTTTGCCGATGCTGCCGCTCTGCGAACCGCCGCTGACGATCCAGCCGCCGCCGAACTTGCTGGGTATCGCGGAAATACCTCTGAAATCATCGTCCTCACTGCCACCATAGCTGACTTGGCTCAGAATCTTGCCGTCCTCGTCAAACCGCACAAGCCAACCGTCAGACTTGTTGACGCCAGAAGCGCTACTGCCGACCGCCCAATAAACGCCTTTGTCATCGCGGTTCAAGTTGCGCAACTGTTCGTCGCCGCTGCCACCGACGTTCTTTTGCCAAACAACCTTTCCGTTGCGATCCCAGCGCCCTAGCAAGGCATCCATCGTGCCGTCGGCCTGTTTCATCCAGCCTACCGCTACCACGCTGTCGTCGGTCTGCCTTACCGTGCTGTTCAGCTTGCTCTCATTGGGCGTGTCCGCGTTGGTTTTGAACAACTTGCAGGCGCACAAGTCCTTGCCTTTGGCGTCGATTCGCAGGAGCAAACCGTCCGGTTTGTCCAACTTATCCAGCGCGCGCGCATCGCCTGCAGCGAGCACGTCGCCGTTGGGGGCAGCCGCTGCACCAAGCAATTTCTCCATGCCGATCGCATCATAGCGCTGATTCCAAGCCATTTTCCCCGGCCCATCCCACCGCACGGCCCAGGCATGACCCTTGTCATAGCTATTGCTAAAGCCGACTTCGCCAGCGTGATCGACGTCTACGCGCCCAACCGCGGTACACGCGCCACCACTGCCACAGGCGACCGCGCGAAATTCCTCATTATCGGTGGTTGCGACGATTTCCTCAGAAAGTTTTGCGCCTTTTGCATCCAGACGCACGAGCCAGCCGTCACCGGGCAAATTTGCGGAAGCTTTGTTGATTACGCCGACGGCGACGATCGCGCCGTCACTCGCAAGGTCGAGGCCGAAAAAGCCTTCTGTGGTTTTGCCGCCAAAAGTCTTGATCCAAACCAAATTGCCCGCTAAATCCAAGCGCATCGCCAGAGCATCCAGCGCCTGACCTGGCACCTTCGGGTTGTAGGTATCGCCGACCACGACAAGGCCTTGAGAATCCGGTGTTGCACGCACACCGTAAAGTCGCTGGCTCAGCGTCGCCTCTTGCCCGCCGACGCCGAGAAAAACCTTCTGCCACAGCAAACCACCACTGGCATCAAATCTTGCGACAACCGCAGCGTTGTTGGTCGCCGCCGATTGCTGGCTGCCGACGGCGACGATGGAGCCATCGTTGAGCACAATGACATCTTCAAATTGACCCTTGGCGGCGCCCCCTTGCGCTGGATCCGTTGGCAAATTTTTGGAATAAATCTCCTTTCCGTCGCTGGCCACCCGCAACAGCCATGGGCGCACGATGGCGTTGGTTGTCGCCGCGCCGACTGCCACGGTTTCAGCATTACCCGCGGCCGCAGTGCCCAACAGCCGATCGCTGCCGAGCGCGCCAAAAGTCTTTTCCCACAGCAGCTTGCCGCCGCCATTGAACTTGGTGACGTAGCCCGCGGTCTTGTTGCTTTGGTCGTTGCTGGCCGCACCGACTGCGACAATTGATGTGTCGCCGAGCACCGCAACAGCCTCATATTCCTCGCGTTCGACATTGACAAAGTCTTTGCACGCATCCGACGACAGGATGTAACCCGGGAACAATTCCTCACAGCCCGTGCGGTGGAGTCGCCGAAACGCTTCGCAACCGCCGCACTGGCCGTCCAAGCACATCTTGCCATCGCCGCACGCCGCAACATTGGGTTTATGGGTGCAATTTTTGCCATCCACGCCACAGACATCGTCCGTGCACGGATTGCCGTCGTCGCAGCCGCCCCCGAGTTTGCCTTTGCATTTTCCACCACTGCAACTGTCCGCGGTGGAGCAGGGATCGCCATCGTCGCAGGACCCGCTATCTAAAGCCTTGTGGCTACAGCCAAGTTTGACATCACAGGCGTCGGCGGTGCACGCGTCACCGTCGTCGCAGGCCGCCACTGGGTTTGCGACTGCGATGCAACCGTCAAAGACATCGCAGTCGTCGACGGTGCACACGTTGTTGTCGTTGCAAACCAGCGCCACGCCTGTGCATTTTCCGCCTTTGCAGTGTTCGTTCGTCGTGCACGCATCGCTATCATTGCAGGCCGCGTTTTCCAGCGCGGGCGCTAGGCCGCAGACGCCACTTGTAGGATTACATTGACTTTTCAAGCAACCTTGATCTTTATCAACTGGACAAACAACGACCGTATTTGGGTTGATTTTGCACAAAAAGGGCACCGCCGTCTTGTCGCAAAATAGCGTGCCGTTGCAACTGTTGTTGTCCTCTTGCGCCGCGCAATCGCTGTCGTTGAAACACCCGCAGATGTTGACGCCGGGTTGGCACTTGCCGCCTTTGCAAACATCGCCCACTGTGCACAACTTGCTGTCATCGCAAGAGAGATCGTCCGCAACCGGCACATTGCTGCACTGCCCAGTATTGGGAACGCACTGGTATTTTTGGCACATCGGCGGATTGCCTTGGCCGCAAGTCACGATGGTCGCGGGGTTAATTTCGCAGACGAACGGCGGCTTGGCCTTGTTGCAAAACATTTTTCCCAGACACAAATTGGCGCTGTACAACTTGCTGCAGTCGCCGTCCTCACTACAACTACAGGTATTTGGCCCAGCCATGCATTTGCCATTGTCGCAGGTGTCACCGGTCGTGCAAGGGTTGTCGTCGGCGTTGCACGTCTGCCCCTGTTTTTGCCCGACCAAGCTGCAATTGCCGGTCTGAGGCTGACAGACATTGTGCAAACATTCCGTATCCTTTAGCGTCGAACAGGTGACCACGGTGTTCGGGTTGACCGCGCACTTGCCCGCGGCTTTGTCGCAAAACAGCGTGCCGTTGCAGACGTTGCCGTCTTCAGATGTTTTGCAATCACTGTCGTTTTGGCACTCGCACTTGTTCGCGCCGGCGACACAGGCGCCGGCATTGCAAACGTCACCGCTGGTGCAAACGTTGTTGTCCGCATCGCAGGCCAATCCGTTGCTGCTTGGCTTCATTTCGCATTTGCCGGTCAGCACTTGGCATACATTTTTCAAGCACGTCGTGTCGCCGACGGATGGGCAGGTGACAACAGTCGCCGCATTGGTTTCACAGGCATACGGCACTTTGGCCTTGTTGCAGTAAGACAAGCCGTTGCATTTGTTGCCATCGTCTTTGCTGTCGCAATCGCCGTTGGTGTTGCACGCGCAATTGTTGGTCTTGCTGATGCAAACGCCGCTTTGACACGACTCGTCCGGTGTGCAGACGTTGTTGTCGTCACAAGGTTGCGCTTCCTTGACGTTTTTGATGCTGCATTTGCCCGTGGTCGGGTCGCATTGGTTCTGAGCACACTGCGTGTCGTAGACGTCCGTGCAATTCACCACGGTCGCCGGATTGATTTCGCACGCTGGTTCAACCAGTTGCAAGTTGCAAAACAGCTTGCCCAAGCACAAGTTTTTGGCTTCATATTTGCTGCATTGGCTATCTTTGACACAACCGCATGTATTTTCGCCTGAAATGCATTTGCCCTTTTCGCAATGATCGCCGATCGTGCAGTAATTCGTGTCGTCGCATTTGCCGCCATCGGGTGCTTGCAACAGCGAGCATTTGCCGGTTTGCGGGTCACAAGTGTTGGTGCCACATATCGAATCGTCATTCTTGCTGCAAGTGACCACGCTGCCCGGATTGACATTGCACTTGAACGGAAATTCAGATTTGTCGCAAAACGGCACGCCATTGCACAAATTGCCGTCATCTTTGCAATCGCTGTTGAGCTGACACTCGCAAATACCAATGCCGCCTAAGCATTTGCCGCCGTTGCACTTGTCGCCGACCGTGCAAAGTTTGCCGTCGTCGCAGTTTGTGTCGTCCGCGGTCGGCGTGACATCGCACGCCCCGGTCGATGGCGAACAAATCGCGCTGTTGCACGGATCATCAAACAATGGCGGGCACTTGACCACCGTCGCCGGATTGGGCTTGCACAAGCTCGGCTCGGCGCTGACGTCGCAAAACCACGTGCCGTTGCATTTGTTGCCGTCGTCAAATTTGTCGCAGTCGCTCGCAAGCTTGCAGCCGCAAGTGTCGATTCCACCTTTGCATTGCAGGTTGTCGCATGCAGCACCGTCGCATTGGCAGGCGTCGTTTTGCGTGCACGCGTTGCCGTCGTCGCACGCTGTCGCGGGATCCTGCCAGATTTCAACGCACAATTTGGTCGTCGGGCTGCACTTGGCCAGCACGCAAGGCGACGCCGCAACAGGGCAATCTGTATTGACTTTGCACGGCGTTCCAACGGGCGGCACATCCGAGCTGATGTCTGGCTTTTCGCTGACATCTGGCGCAGCATCTTCGGACGGCTTTGGGCTATCTTGCTCAGCATCAGCCACTTGCACGTCCTGCATGTCCGGCACATTGGGCAAGTCCGGCAAAATGTCTTGAGGAACTGGTGTTTCCGCGGCAGCTGTGTCGAGCACCGCGATCTCGGCGCTGACGTCCGCATCCGCGCCTTCAACAAGCGCGGAGGGCTCTTGGGTGCACGCGAAGGCAAACCCGCCCCAAACAACTAGCGCCGACCAACGCCGAAGTCCTGAAAAATCAGATGTTTGGCTGCAATGAGATCCGCGCATGTCAGACTCCTGTGCAAGAGGCCGGTTGCCAAAGCAATCCTAGCATTTGTCCGTCTGCGCCACAATTGCGCATTAGTACTAAGGATTTGGATCACGGACACAGCGAAAACCCACATCGCTAGCGGCTTGCGACGGCGCCAATGAATCGCGGCGAGAAGTCCGCATATCTTTGCTTTGACTCAGTATTCCGCCGCCACGCACCACGCGGCTGCTGACCGACAAATTGACCGGATTGGCTTTGCTCGCGTCAAGTTTTTTATAAAAATCAATGTCATAGCTGTCCATCGTCCATTCGCGGACGTTGCCTGCCATGTCAAATAAGCCGTACGGACTTTTGTCGAGAGGCCGCGCGCCCACGGCGAGCGTGGTGCCCAAATTGCAACCGGGCGCAAAACTGCCGGCCATCCAAGCGTAGTTGCAGTTGGCGACTGGCTGATTGCCCCAGGGAAAACGCGGCGTTATTTCCTTGCAGTCCGGCGAGAAGCAGCGGCCCCGCGCCAACGATTCCCATTCAGCTTCGGTCGGCAGCCGCCTCTCTGCGAATTTGCAATAGGCCGCAGCCTGCAAAAATGTGACACAATTCGCAGGATTCTGCTCGCGCGACGGCGTGCCGATGTTGCAGGCGGCGTCGATTTTCGCCGGCTTTTCACACGCGCCAGCATTGATGCAGGCCGCAAATTCGCCAGCCGAAACCTCATAGCGATCAGCAAAGATCGCCGACAATTCGATGAGGTGGGTAGGCCACTCATCCACGGCGCATTGCACGTCGACGAGGCTATTGCAGCCAATCCAAGCGGTTCCGCTGGGAACGAACGCCATGCCGTTGGGGGCGCTTTGGCATTTTGCACTGACGCACACGCCGCCGCCACACGGATTGCCATCCGCCAACGCCGAGTTCACGCAAACCCCTTTAGCCGTGCAGCTGTCTAGGGAGCAATCGTTGCTGTCATCGCAGCCATTGTTTTTCGGGTTGTCCTCGCACTGCCCTGATTTGGCGTTGCAGGCGGTGTTGGCGCAGCCGACTCCGCCCGGCGTGCACACAATCGCGGGCGTGGACCCGCACGTCGGCGGGCTCAGGCTTTTGTCGCAAAACGCAAGGCCGTTGCACAGATTGCCGTCGTCGACGCAGTCCAAATACGTATTACATCCGCACAGATCCGCCCCCCGTTGCATGCGCCGCCAAGACAAACATCGCCGTAGGTGCAGGCTTTGCCGTCCTCGCACGCCAGCCCGTCTGCCAGCGCTTTGTTGGCGCACTTGCCCGTCGCGCCATCGCACACGCTTTTCAGGCATGGACTGTTGGACAACGGGCACTGCACGACGGTTGTTACGTTCACAGCGCAAGTGTGCTTGTCGAGTTTGCAATACAATTGGCCGTTGCACAGGTTGTCGTCGTCTTGGACTGCACAGTCGGCGTTCGATTGGCAATTGCAGGTGTTGGCGCCCGCCAGGCAGGAACCAGCCGCGCACAGATCGCCTTGGGTGCACGGATTGCCATCGGCGTCGCAAGCCTGACTTTCATGGAGCGCCACCAACTTGCACGCCCCCGTTGCGGATTCGCAGACGTTATGCCGACAAAAATTGTCGTCAACTGTCGGGCAGACCACGACAGAGGCCGGATTGAGCGCGCATTGATTGGTCTTGAGATTGCAGTACAAATTGCCATTGCAAACGTCGCCATCTTCAAATTTGGCGCAATCCTTGTCGGTCTGGCACTGGCAAACGTTGACGCCGGTTTTGCAAACGCCGGCTTCGCAATGATCGCCGCTTGTGCAGCCGTTGCCATCGGCATCGCATGGCAAATTCTCCTGTACCGCCGTGACTTTGCAACTGCCGGAAATCGGATCGCACAAGTTCTTGCCACACGCGCTGTCCAGCGCCGACGAGCACACGACGACGGTCGCCGGATTGAGCGTGCAACTGGGGGTCTTGCCGGACTTGTCGCAATAAAGTGTGCCATTGCAGGCGTTGCCGTCGTCAAATTTGGCGCAGTCGGCGTCTTGGCCGCAGGTACAAGTATTGGTGCCGCTTACGCATTTGCCAGATCCGCACACGTCGCCCGTTGTGCACAAGTCGCCGTCATTGCACGGCTTGCCTTCGTTTTGCGCCACGTCGCTGCAAGTGGCGCCGATCGCCAGGCCCACAGCGTTCTTGACGTTTTGGCACAGCTTGCTTTGACAAAAACCGTTTTTGTCGCTGGCGCATGTCACCACCGTCGCCG
This sequence comes from Klebsiella pneumoniae, assembly GCA_945889325.1. Taxonomy (GTDB): domain Bacteria; phylum Myxococcota_A; class UBA9042; order UBA9042; family UBA9042; genus CAMDBH01. The sequence continues at coordinate 4,892 of CAMDBH010000017.1, read as the reverse complement.
GATTTACTTTGCATTTTGCGGCCTTCACATCGCAGTACAGCGTGCCATTGCAGAAATCGCCGTCTTCGGTGGCCGCGCAATCCGCGTCTTTGGTGCAGTTGCACGTATTGGTGCCGCCGGGCTTGCAGGTGCCGCCGCCGCATAAATCGCCGTTTGTACAGCCATTTCCGTCGCTGCACGCCACCAGCGCGTCATTTGGCTTGGCGTCCGCTGGCAAAGGCTTGCACGCGCCGCCAATGCCGTTGCAGTCAACAAACTCGATAGCCGTCAATTTGCATTTACCGGTCAGCGGGTTGCAAACATTCTTGGCGCAGTTGCTGTCTTTGGCGTTGCTGCAAGTGACCGCGCTCTCGGCGCTTAGCGCACATTTCCAAGCACCCGGTTTGCTCTTGTCGCAGAACCAACTGCCCGTGCATAAATTGGTGTTTTTGCTTGCACAATCCGCGTTGGTCGCGCATTCGCACAGTTTGGTGTCTAGTTTGCACTGGCCCTTGGCGCAACTATTCTGCGCGCAGGCGTCGTTGCTTGGACACGGGCCATTTTCGTTGATGGCCTTTTGCACGCATTTGCCGGTCGCTGGCACGCAAATGGCTTTGCCACATGCGGAATCGTTGGCGCTGTCGCACTTAATCGCGCTGTCGGGTACCGGCAAACACGCGTGTTGCGGCAGCGTTGTGTCGCAATAAAGCCACCCGTTGCAATAGTTACCGTCGCCAAATTTCGCTTCACATTCGCCAGGATCTGTCCCCGAACACACGCATTTGTCGGCGCCCGGTTTGCATTTGCCCGCGACGCAGCCTTTTTGCCCGACCAAGCAGCAACTGTCGTTGACCGTGCACGTGTTGCCGTCATCGCAGGCGGTTGTGACTCCGATCGGCAAATACAAGCATTTTCATGTGGTTGGATCGCACGCATCGCCAGTGCACGGGTTGTTGTCGCTCGCGCAGGTCAGTGCGGGTCCGGGCACGCAAGCGCCCTTGGCGCACGCGTCGCCGACTGTGCAGCCATTGCCGTCGTCGCAAGGTGTGGCGTCCTTGGCCAATAGCAACGTACAAACGCCCGATTCACAAGCATAATACTGGCATTGCGCCGCCTTCTTCTGCGCGCAGTCGGCCGGACATTGCGGGCCGGTATCGGCGGGTTCCACGTCTTCGATCTGACCTTCATCCGCAGGAAACACGTCAAAAATATCGGCGATATCAACGGGTTCATGCGCGGTGTCCGCGAAGCCGTCGCCTGCCTGCTCATCGCTGGCGCTAACATCTGCGCCTGTGAGATCGTTGGTCGTTTCAGTCGCCGTTGCGGCGTCCACCGCTGCGGTAATTGCCGCAGGGTCCTCGCTGCAGCCCGCTAGCGCTGCAAGCAACGATAACAATATCAGCAGTTTCGTCCAGATCCGCAGCATGATTTGCCCCCCGTGGCTTGGGGCTTAGCGTAACGGAACGGCCGCAATCGCGCCACTGTCTCATTTTGACCTATCTTCAACGTATTTTGCCCCTTGCCATTTTGGCGGTGTCGCTCTACCTTGCCGCGCCATGCATGCACCGCCGCCCGCCGCCGACAATCTGCCCAAGCCCATGAGTTTGGACGGGATTCGTATTCTCGATTTGACGCGGGTGCTTTCGGGACCGTTCTGCACCCAGATTCTCGCCGACCACGGCGCCGAAGTCGTCAAAGTGGAAAAACCCGGCTCAGGCGACGACACCCGCGCCTTTGGTCCACCGTTCGTCAACGGCGAATCCACGTATTTTCTGAGTATTAACCGCAACAAGCGCTCGATCGCCGTCGATTTGAAGGACAAGGCAGGCCGGCAGCTGGTGCGCGATCTGGCCGCACAGGCGGATGTGGTTGTTGAAAATTTTCGCGCCGGTGCTGCCGCGCGCCTGGGTCTGGGAGCGGCGCAACTGCGCGAAATCAATCCGCGTCTCATCTACTGCTCGATTTCAGGTTTTGGGCAAGATGGCCCGTACCGCGATCGCGCCGGCTACGATTTGGCCGTGCAAGGCTTATCCGGCATGCAATCGCTGACGGGTTCCGCCAACGGCTCTCCGACCAAAGTCGGTACTTCTATTGCCGATTTGGTATCCGGCCTGTACGCAGTTCAGGGCATTCTGCTGGCGCTGGTCCGCCGCGAACGCACAGGGCAGGGCGAGACCATCGATATTTCCATGCTGGATTCCATGGTTAGCCTGCTGACCTACCAAGCTTCGAGCTACCTGCACACCGGACGCGTCCCGCAGCGTGCAGGCAACCGTCATCCAAGTATCTGTCCCTATGAGACGTTTGCAGCGCTCGACGGGCATTTCAATTTGGCCGTCGGCAACGACGCGCAGTGGCGGACTTTTTGCGAAGCCGTGCAGCGCCCTGACTTGCTTGATGATCATCGCTTTGGCACCAATCCGGAGCGCGTGGCGCACCGCGACGCCCTGTTCCCCGTGCTGACGGCGCACTTTTGCCAACAACCGCTGCAACATTGGCTGGATTTGCTCGATGCTGCGGGCGTTCCGTGCGGGCCAATCCTCAACGTCGACCAGACGTTAAGCCATCCCGCGGTGCTCGCGCGTCAGATGGTCGTTGAGCAGCAGCATCCAACGGCGGGGGCCATTCGGGTCCCCGGTGTCACTGTCAAGCTCAAGGAAGCGCCGGGCCAAGTGCGGACACCGCCGCCCATTTTGGCGGAGCACACCGACGTGGTACTGCAACAGTGGTTGCAACTTTCCGCGCAGACTCTTGACGAACTGCGCGCCGCGGGCGCGATTGCTTAGCGGTTAAACTCAGGATTTATTTGGAGGAATCGAGATGACTTACGCGCCGAATTTGGATCCGCACAGCTTGGCCAAGGAATTGTCCGGCTTTCACTTTATCGATGGTGCGCTGACCCCCGCCGCCAACGGGCAAACGTTCGCAGTTATCAATCCGGCAAATTTACAAGAAGTTGCCCGCGTGGCTGACGGCAATGGTGCGGACGTCGACCGCGCCGTCCAATCTGCCGTTGCCGCGCAAAAACTCTGGGCCAAACGCAGTCCGCGCGAACGCGGCAAACTCGTCGCCGCATGCGCACAACTGTTTGAAACACATAAAGAAGAACTCGCACGCCTTGTCGCTCTGGAAACTGGCAAAGCCATCCGCACCGAAAGCCGCGTCGAAGCCGGCGTAGTCGCAGATATCTTTGCGTTTTTTGGCGGTTTGGGCAGTGAGATCAAAGGAGAAACGGTGCCGTTTCGCGCTGACATGCTGGTCATGACGCTGCGCGAACCGATAGGCGTCGTCGGCGCGATTATCCCTTGGAATGTTCCGATGTTGCTGATGGCGCTTAAAATCGCACCCGCACTCGTTGCTGGCAATGCAGTGGTGGTGAAGTCCGCAGAAGAGGCACCACTTGCCGTTCTGCGCATGGCCCAGCTCATGGGCCAGATACTGCCGCCAGGTATTTTCAATCTTTTGTCGGGCGACGGACCGACCTGCGGCGGACCGCTTTGCAAGCACCCGTTGGTCAAGAAGATTACGTTCACAGGCTCTGTCGCGACCGGAAAAATCATCGCCCACGCCGCGGCGGACAAATTGGTGCCCGTAACGCTTGAGCTCGGGGGCAAGTCGCCGATGATCATCATGGGCGACGCGGACTTGGATCGCGTTGTCGATGGAGCCGTCGCCGGCATGCGCTTCACACGCCAAGGCCAAAGTTGCACGGCCGCCAGCCGCATTTACGTGCACGAGTCACTGCATGACATTTTTGTCAGTCGCCTCAAAGCCCGTGTCGACGCCATGAAAATGGGAGATCCGTTGGATGAAACCACCGACATCGGCACCATTATTAGCGAGCAACAATTCAACACGGTGCAGCGCTACATCGGCATCGGCAAAGCGACTCCTGGCGCGGTCGCCCACGAGTGCTCACAGTTGCCTGAAGATAAAGCGTTTTCACATGGGCGCTACGTTCGTCCCGTGATTTTTACTGGCTTGGGTCCAGAAAGTGCCCTGATTCGCGAAGAAATTTTTGGGCCAGTGACTTGTGTGCAGAAATTCACCGATTATGAGGCTGTGCTAGCCGCGGCAAATGACAGTGATTTTGGCTTGGCTGCGACGATTTGGACGCGGGATTTGGCCACGGCCATGGATGCTGTGCATCGCCTGGAAGCAGGATTTGTTCAAGTGAATCAGAATCTTGTCGTGCAAGCTGCGCTTAGTTATGGTGGGATTAAGCAAAGTGGTTTGGGCAAAGAGGCGACGCTTGAAGCGATGCTTGAACATTTTACTTGGAAAAAGACGGTTTTGATATCGCTGCGCTAGGCGACTCGCCTTGCAGGCACTGGCGTTTTTGCCCTGCGCGCGGCTTGCCTAAAGGCAGGTTTTGTTTTGCCCTGCGGGCGGCTTTGCCTCAAGGCAGGTTTTGTTTTGCCCTGCGGGCGGCTTTGCCTCAAGGCAGGTTTTGTTTTGCCCTGCGGGCGGCTTTGCCTCAAGGCAGGTTTTGTTTTGCCCTGCGGACGGCTTGCCTAAAGGCAGGTTTTGTTTTGCCCTGCGGACGGCTTGCCTAAAGGCAGGTTTGGTTTTGCCCTGCGGGCGGCTTGCCTAAAGGCGGGTTTTGTTTTGCGCTGCGCGCGGCCCGGCACGCTGAAGCGTGGACGAGCGGCACCTGCAGGTGCCGGTTGCGCGCTATCGCGCTGGATGCAAAGGGGCGAACCAAAGCTCTTTGATTCCGTGCTTAGCCGCTATGGTTCGCCCCTCTGCACTCCCCACTCCTTTGGCAACCGGTACGAGCTCGTTGCGCCTAAAGGCGCAACATCGCGTTGAATTCCCGCTTCGCGGCTGCAAATGCGACGGCGCTGACGCGCGACGTCGCGCGGGGCACGGGCTGATTTCTAGTTCGTGCGATTTGGATTCAATGGGCGTTC
>CAMDBH010000016.1 GCA_945889325.1 Klebsiella pneumoniae | reverse complement strand
CGGCCAAGGTGACGTCGGTCAAGTTGGTGGCGGTCAAATGAAATTCAGGGGCTTGGCTGCCGATGGTCGGCAAGTCGCCGCTGGTTTGAACGGAAACGCCGCGGTGGGTTACTTGGGCCATGATTTTCTCCTGTTTGGTTGCGCAATCGTTGCGTTGCGCGCTAGTTGGGCGGCGGATTTCAACAGATTGCGCGCAAAAATACTACTCGACAATTGCGCTGCACACGCTTACGCTAGGCCACGCCAGCCATCGGCCAGAGTTCCACACCATGCCAGTGCTGCAAAAATGCCTCCTTGTCTCCGCGCTGCTGCTGCCCATGACGGCGGTGGCAAAAGACATGGATTTGCGTGCGGCCACCAAGGCTTCCACGGCGATTGCTTTGGCGCGTGTCGACGATCCGCCGAGCACCACGGTGGATATTCCCGTCGATGCTGCGCACAACAAGACCCTGATGTTTCAGCGTTATCGCCGCAATTATACCCGCGTCGAACAGATCAAAGGCAAATTGCCCGAAGGCCTGCAGATCGATGAACCGCGGTGGCAGACTAAACTGGCGGAATTTCGCAAGTGTAAGGGTTCTTCCACCTGCTTTCAGTTGCCGATACCCGCTTACGTGAGCACTTTGGCCAAAGAGCCTAAACCGAATGATTTGGTGATCATTTTTGTGGTCAAAAACAAGCAGGGTGACTGGGAATTGGTAGCCGATCGCGCCATTGACGCCCGCGAACGATTGGACGAATTGCGCAAACTGTTGCCGCAACCCAAACCAAACAAATAAATCGGAGATCACCATGCGCTGGCTGACTGCTGTTTTCGCTTTGATCGCCACGTTTGCCGCAACTGGCGCCAACGCCACCATTTGCCCTGGCCCCAACGTCGTTGAGGGCATCGATGTATCGGTGTGGCAAGGGACCATCGACTGGAAAAAAGTCAAAGCTTCCGGTAAGGTGTGGGCCGTCATGCGCGTCAGCGATGGCACTTACATGGACAAGCAGTTTGACGCCAACTGGGCCAATTCCAAGTCGGCGGGCGTGATTCGCGGCGTTTATCAGTACTTTGAACCGGGGGGCGACGCGATTCAGCAAGCCAATATTTTGCTCAACAAGATGGGCAAGCTCGGGCCTGAGGATCTGCCGCCGACGCTGGATGTTGAAGCGACGGGCAACCAGAGTCCGGCGGTTATCGCCAGCAAAATCAAGCAGTGGGTCGATCACGTCAAGGCCGCCACCGGCCGCGATCCGATGATCTACACAGGCAAATGGTTCTGGGATCCCAAGGTCGCCAGCGGCGCTTTTGCCAACCTGCCCCTGTGGCACGCGCAGTATTGCACCAACTGCTGTCCGGCGATCTCTGTGTACTGGAAGGCGTGGAAGATTTGGCAGTATTCCAGCAGTGGCAAGGTCGGCGGCATCAGCGGCAACGTCGACACCAACAAATTCAACGGCAGCAACGCCGAATTGCTGAAATTCGCTGGTGGCGCAATCGGTTGCAAGCCGCATTGTGAGGGCGCAATCATCGTCGGTGCCGATTGCGGCAAGGGTGATTGCTCCAAATTTGCCGCCACTTGTGTTGATGACAGCATCGGAGTGCGCTGCGCTTCCGTGTTCTGCCCGGCCAAAGGCGATGCGACCGTGTGTGTACCGAGCAAAAACGACAGCACCATCGGCACTTGCCACAATGGCGCGATTAAGACCGGCGAATGCGGCCAATTCGGCGCATTTTGCTCCAGCAAAGCTGGGCCAGTGGTCAAATGCGTGTCGGCTTTTTGCGCAAAAGACAGCAAAACGGCGCCAGTGGCCAAAGACGTTTGCTTGCCCGACGGCGGCCAATACACTTGCTCGGCAACCGGTGATATCACAAAGAAACCTTGTGCCGCGGGCGAAAGTTGCCTGACGGTGGACGGCAACGCCGTGTGCAGCAAGAACGGCAAATGCAAGGCGGAATGCAACGGCCAAGAACTGATCGATGCCGAGTGCAAAGCGATCAAATGCGCGGCCGATGGCGGCACTTGCGTGAGCGACGCCAAGGGCGCGCGCTGCGTTTCCAAGTTTTGCAAACCGTTGGGATCGAGTTCGCTCTGCATGGCCGATCCGAAGAATTTGACGCTCGGCAAGTGCGAGGATGGCACTTTAACCCAGACTTTGTGCAAAGTTGGCTCGCAGTTGTGTAACACCAAAGTGGCAGGCGGCGCGGCGTGTGTCAACGACGATTGCGCCGGCACGGGCGACGTACCGGTGGAAAAAGACGTCTGCTTGGACGACGGCAGCCGCGGGCACTGCGACACCAAAGGCATTTTGACGCCAAAACCCTGCGACGCCGACCAGGCTTGCCAGCCCGGCACCGCGCTTTGCGTGGGCGATCCAAACCAAGAGGACGGCGGCAATCCCAATGAAGACGACGCAAGCAATGGCAATGCGGGCGATTCTGGCGAAGCACCGCCCGAAGACGGCAACAGCGGCATAATGGAGCAGGATGCCGACGCAAGCCCCACCCCGGATGCCGGCGCCGCGGTCGATACAGGCGAAGCCAAGCAGCCGCCGCCAGATTCGGGCATAAGGCCAGATAATGGTGGCCTTTTGGCGGACAGCAAGGACCCGGGCGTCAGCGCGGGCGGCGGTGGTGGTGCCGTGGCCAGCAGCGGTTGTGTGGCGGGAAATTCCGCCAATTTCGGCGGCATGGCGGTTGTCCTCCTCGCGGGCCTGCTTGGGCTGCGGCGGCGGGCCAAGGCGGACCTGAACTGAGCCATGAAAGTAGCAATTACCGGCGGTACTGGGCATATCGGCGCCAATCTGACGCGGGCGATTTTGGCGCAGGGGCGCAAGCCAAAACTTTTGGTCTTTCATCCGCACAAGTCGGTTGACGGCTTAGATATCGAGCAAATTCAAGGTGATGTGCGGGATCCCGCGGCGCTGGACAAGCTGCTGGACGGTTGTGATGTGGTCTACAATCTTGCCGCGCACATTTCCATCAAGTCCGGTCACGACCCGCTGGTGCATCTCAACATCGATGGCCCGCGCGCGGTGGTCGATGCGTGTTTGCGTCACAAGATCAAGCGCTTGGTTCACTTTAGTTCAGTACACGCACTGCGGACACCGCCATTGGGGCAGCCGATTGCCGAAGACGGCCCGCCAGCCGATCAAGCCCATGATTTACCTTACGATCGCTCGAAATCGGAAGGGGAAAAAGTTGTCCAAGCCGGCATCGCAAACGGGTTAAATGCTGTAATTTGCAGTCCTTCGGGCGTGATGGGGCCAAACGATTTCATGCCGTCGTTTATGGGCGATGCGCTGATCCGGATGCACAACGGCACTTTGCCGAGTTTGGTCGACGGGAAGTACGATTTTGTCGACGTGCGCGACGTGGTCGCGGGTGCATTAGCCGCGGAAATTAAAGGACAAGCAGGCAAGCGCTATTTTCTCACCGGTCATGTCCTGACGATGCGCCAAATTGGCCAGATGTTGACGCAGGCCACTGGTCGGTCGGCGCCGCGCCTGATGGCGCCGATGTGGCTGGCCCAATTCAGCGCGCCGCTTGCCGAATTGTGGGCCAAGCTGAGCGGCACGCGGCCCCTGTACACGCCGGCTTCGTTGAAAATTCTGCGTTCCAATTGTCTGTTCTCACGGGTAAATTCTGAAACGGATCTCGGCTATACCGTCCGGCCGCCGCAGACGACCATTGCCGACGCCATGGCTTGGTTTGCGCAAAATGCCAAGCTTTCGCGGGCTTTGCTGCCCGCCGCTGCGCAGGCAAACAACGACTGAGGTGATTTTTGGCCTCAAGGATCCCACATGCTCGCTCGTCGCAATTCCCCAGTTATGCGCAGCGGTTTTCCCATGCTGCACAGCCGTTGGCCGATTGTCGGTCATCTGCCCAAAATGCTCCTCGATGTCGAAGCGTTGTTTCGCGACGGCCAGCGCGACATGGGCAACGTTTTTTGGGTGTACGGCGGTTTTGGCGTGTATTCGCTGGTCTGGGCTTCATCCGATGTCATGACGGCGCTGTTAAACAAAGCCACGACTTCGTCACATTTTGAGATAATTGCTGAGCCATTCTTGGGTGGCACCATGATCGCCAAGGACGGTGAGGCGCACCGCCACATGCGCGGCGCGATGCAGGGTTCATTTACGCCGCGGGGGCTGACGGCCGCCGAAGTCGGGCCGATTTTGGCGGAGTTGATCCAAGCGCGGGTAAACACTTGGGTCGACCTCAAACAGATCCGAGTGCTGCGCGAAACCCGGGAATTGGCTCTCAACCTAATTTTTCGCATGATCGGCATTCCAGAAGCCGACCTGTCGCAATGGCGGCACCAATACGAGGAATATGTGCTGGCGGCGATCAATATCCCTTTTGAGTTCATAGGCACACCGCGTTGGCGCGGCAAGAGGGCGCGCACATGGTTGGACGCGCGCCTGCAAAAACTGCTGGAACAATCGCGGGCCAATCCAGACGCCAAAGGCCTGCTGGCCGATCTGGCGCGCGCTGTCGACGAGGACGGCAAGCCGTTGGCAGATCACGAATTGATCCCGAATTTGCGGCTGTTGGCGTTGGCGGGCCATGAAACGACTGCGTCGACGATGGCGTGGATGGCGCTGCACCTGACGCAGGACAAAAAACTGTGGGATGACTTGCAGCTAGAAGCCATGGCCGGTGACGGTGTGCCCAAAACGGTCAAGGAATTGAAAAATTTTCCACTGGCTGAAGCGCTGTTTCGCGAATGTTTGCGCATACATCCGCCGGTGCCGCAAGACAGCCGGCGCGTCACGGGTGATCTGCAAATTGAAGGGCGCACGGTGCCGATCGGCACGGACATCATGATCCCGCTGACGTTGCTGGCGCAAGACCCCAATGTCTATGACAATCCGACGGAATTTCGTGTCGGCCGTTGGCTGGAGAAGAAGGTCAATTTGACGCCGATTGAATTGTCGCAATTTGGCGCTGGACCGCATTTTTGTCTTGGGTATCATGTGGCTTGGATGGAAGCCGTCCAGTTCGCGGTGGCGTTCGCACGCACGCTAAATGAGCACAAGCTGAGGCCGCAGCTGGTCGGCAAGTGGCCGAAAACACGCTATTTGCCGTTGACGCATCCTGCGCCGGGCACTAGAATTGAGTTTGTGTCCGCGTAAGCGCTGCGCTGGGCGTCATGCCTTGCAGGCCGGTGGCGTTTGCTGCACAAGGCATTGATTATTTATAAGTTTGTGTAGCGGCGGGTCTCCGTGCCTGCCGTCCGCCGCAAACGCTCTTTGCGGGTGCTGCCTTGCAGGCGGTGGCGTCTTTGCCCTGCGGGCGGCGCGCCTGCGGCGGGCGTTTGCCTCGCGTGGTCCCTTCGTGTCGCTTTTCCCACCGGCGGATTTGCCGTGGAGCGCAAAGGAGCTCCCGCTTCGCGGCTGCAAGTGCGACGGGGCTGACGCCCGACGCCGTCGCGGAAGGCGAATCGGGCCAAACCTTGACCTGAACCTGCGGCGTACGTAGAACGAAGGAAGGCGGCCGATGCGATAAGCGCCTGGTCGAACAAACTTGTGCGGTGTGGAGAACAAATGTCTGAAAAAAAAGTTTGGCAAAAATCGGTAGTTTTGGTTGTTTGGGCGCTTTTTGTTGGCGGATGTGGCGCGACAACGGGCGCGGCGTCGGGCGGAGATGGTGCAGCTGCGGTTGATGACACGGCTTTGGCGGATTTGGCCGGCGCTGATACTGGCAAGGCGGTGCCGGACAGCGCAGGCGCAGAAATTGGCGCGCCGGATGCTGTGGTCGCTGGCGATGCGCAAGCCGATGCGGCAGTACCGGATGGCCAAAGCAAGTGTCCAGGTGGACCTGCCTGTAGTTGCAAGGAAAATGGTGATTGTGACAATGCGCAGTGCATTGAAATCGGCACCGGCAAAGTATGCGCTACGCCTTGTGTCGACAAGTGCGAAGAAGGCTTCAAGTGCGCGTTGATCAATGGCAATGGCGGCGATTCGGTGACCATTTGCGTCCCTAAGTTTATTCACCTGTGCGATCCTTGCGTGAAATCAAAGGATTGTCAGACGTTGGGCAATAGCGATGCCGCTTGCATCAATGAGGGCGGGCAGGGCAATTTTTGCGGCACGGCGTGTGGCGCTGATGGCGATTGTGCGGCGGGGTATGGCTGTCAATCGGTAAATTCCGTTGAAGGCGCCCCAGTTAAGCAGTGTGTGAAGACTTCAACCGCGCCGGAATTGAAATACGGTGAATGCACTTGCAGTGATTTGGCCAAAGCGCAGAAGGCGCAAACTAGCTGTTTTATTGAGCATAAAAACGACAAGGGTGAACTCGTGGGCAAGTGCGCAGGTGTGCGCGCGTGCGGAGCGAGCGGGCTGACGACGTGCGCGGCGCCTGCGCTCGATGTCGAGGTCTGCGACGGCAAAGACAACGACTGCGATGGGCAAACCGATGAAAATACTTGCGATGCTGGGGGCAGTTGCAATGTGGGCACCTGCGATCCACAAGCGGGATGCCAGTACAACAAGTTGAACAACGTGCCGTGCGACGCTGATAAGAACGCCTGCACTGACAACGATCAATGTAAACAAGGCATTTGCGTGCCGGGGCCGGGCAAAGTCTGCGACGATGGCAACCCATGCACAAGCGATTCCTGTGACCCTGCCAGTGGTTGCACCAAAACGGTCGACGATGGCAAATTGTGCGACGCCGACGGCGATGCGTGCACCGCAGCCGATCATTGTGTCGGCAGCGTGTGCAGCCCGGGCAAAGAGGTGGTGTGTGAGAACAAAAATGCTTGTAGTTCGGTTAGTTGTAACAGTGCTTCGGGCAAATGCGTCGCCAAAGCGTTGCAGGACAACTTGCCTTGCGACGACAGCAGCGTTTGTACTCAGAGCGATTCGTGCAAAGGCGGAGATTGCATAGGCAAAGTCATCAGTTGCGATGACGACAACCCTTGCACCGGCAACAGTTGCGATCCGGTGACCGGTTGCAGCACGACCAATTTGGAAGGCATCGCGTGCAACGACGATAACCCCTGTACAATCGGAGACTTGTGCAAGACAGGCCAATGCGTCAAGGGCGCGCCCAAAGTGTGCGAATCGGGCGCGGCGTGCAACACGGGCGTGTGCAACCTCGGCAGCGGCAAGTGCGAATATAAGAACAAAGTGGCGGGCGCACCTTGCAACGACGGCGACGCGTGTTCTGAAAATGACGGATGCAATGATGGGATATGTCAGGGAAAAGTCGTCAATTGCGACGACGGCAACCCTTGCACCAATGACAGCTGCGACGGCCAAACGGGCTGCGCGCACAAGGCCAACACCTCGCCCTGCAGCGATGGTGACGCTTGCACCCAAAGCGACACTTGCGCCGCGAGCCTGTGCGTCTCCGGTGTAGTAAAGGTCTGCGAAGACAACGTGTTGTGCACGGCCGACAGTTGCAACAAGCAAAGCGGCAACTGCGTTTATGATGCCCTTGGCATGAACGGAACTCCGTGTGATGACGGCAATGTCTGCACTTTGGGCGACAACTGCAAGGGCGGCATTTGTTCGCTCGGCATCGCCAAGGAATGCAACGACAACAACCCTTGCACCGATGATTTGTGTGACAAAGTCAAGGGTTGCAATCCGAACTTTAACAGCAAGGCTTGCGATGACGCCAACGCCTGCACCAAAGATGACATTTGTAAATTCGGCGATTGTGAAGGCAGCGTCGTGAGTTGCAACGACGGCAACTTGTGCACCAATGACTCCTGCGATCCCAAGAAGGGCTGCGTGGCGCTCAACAACAGCGTGCCGTGCGACGACAGCAGCAAATGCACCGACGCAGACGCGTGCAAGAACGGCAAGTGCGGCGGCGCTCCGGTCAACTGCGACGACGGCAACGTGTGCAGCGACGATAGCTGTGACCCCAGCACGGGTTGTGTCAATGCGGCCAATGTAGTGCTGTGTCCCGACGGCGATGCGTGCACGACGGGCGAAGTGTGCAAAAACTTCAATTGCATTAAGAAAGCAGTGGTTTGCGACGATCTAAATCCGTGCACCCTCGACACCTGCGATGGCGTCAAGGGCTGCCAAGTCGCCAACGTCGTGGACAAGACCCCTTGCGGCGGCCAAAACTGGTGCGTTGTCGGCGCTTGCGTGCCAAATAACTCGCTGCCGCCGGGCACAAAACTGACCTTTACGCCGTGCAAACAGACCGGGCCGACGGGACCGTCACAAGGCCAATGCGATACGGAATACCTCGGCGGGCAATTGGCGGGCAAAGTTACGGTAACCGCTGGCATTCAATTTTGGACAGCGCCGTCTGCGGGCACTTACAAGATTGAAGCCTTTGGTGCGCAGGGTGGCCCCGCAAACTTAATCGGCAATTTGGGCGGCAAGGGCGCGCGGGCGTATGCGGAAGTGGTGTTGGCGCAGGGGCAGCAAATCAAGATTCTGGTCGGCCAGCCGGGCTTGTTTCAAGCTTGTTCCAGCAACAATCCGTACTGCGGCAGCGGTGGCGGCGGCGGCTCGTTTGTGACCAAAGTGGACAATACGCCTTTGGTTATCGGCGGTGGCGGCGGTGGTGGTGAAGTGTACGCGGCGGCGCCCTTCCAAGACGGCACCGGCGGCAACACCGGCGCCAGCACCAACGGCCAACCGGGTGCGATGAACGGCAACGGCGGCAATTTGTCGGGCGGCGGCGGCGATTACGGCTCTGCCGGCGGCGGCTTGCTGACCAAAGGCGGCGACGGCTACGGCGGCCAAAGCAAGGGCGGCCAAAGCTTTGTCGCGGGCGGCGCGGGCGGTTTGGGTGCCAACCCCGGCTACAACGGCCAATATCCGACCACCGGTCACGGCGGTTTTGGCTGCGGTGGCGGTATGGGCTCTGACAACGTCGTGCGTGCAGGCGGCGGCGGCGGCTATAGCGGTGGAATGGCGGGCTATTGGTCGGGCCATCCTGCGGGTGGTGGCGGTGGTTCCTACGCTGCTGGAGCCAATGCGGTGATGCAGGCGGGCCAGAATCAAGCGGAAGGTAAGGTTGTGATTACTACGCCTTAGGGTGGTCGCAACTTGAAGTTTGCGCACGTTGCTCCGCAGGCAGGTCCAAGACATTTCGGTCGAGCTAGGATTAAATCCAGATGCCTCGGTTATGCGCTTGACAGCATGATGGTCGTCGAAATTGATATTTAGTTGAATAATATAAATAAGTTAACCGTTTCACATCTTGAAAAAGTGGGACTAGTGAATTAAATCAGGGAGCTTTGTGCGATGACGTCCGCAATCTTCGTCTGCGCGTTTGCCTTGCTCGCATCGCACGTATCGGCTTCAAAGCGGTCCCGCGACACCTTTTTTCCGATTGACGCCGCCGAGTCGACGCGGCAAACTGGTAACGCGCCCAAGGGGCCGAGGTGAACAATGGGCTTAGCACAACGCGATGATTTTCAACACACTTACGGCGATTACCTGACGTGGGGCGAAGACCAGCGTTTCGAACTGATTGACGGCGTTGCTTACGCGATGTCGCCGGCGCCGCTCATGGCGCATCAAGATGTGGCCGGTGAAATCTTTGCGCAATTGCGCAACTTGCTGCAAGGCAAACCGTGTCGCGCAGCCATCGCGCCGGTCGACGTGCGTTTTCCGAAGGCCGATGAAGCCGACGAGAACGTCAAAACTGTCCTGCAGCCCGACGTCTTGGTCGTGTGTGACAAGCAGAAGTTCGACCGGCGCGGCGTGCGCGGAGCGCCTGATTTCGTTGTGGAAGTCCTGTCACAGTCGACCGCGGGCTACGACCACATCATGAAGCGCCGGGCCTACGAGCACGCGGGGGTGCGCGAATACTGGCTGGTGCATCCAGTGGACCGCATCGTCACGATTTATCTGTTGGAAAATGCCAAGTTCACCGTGCCGGATGTGCAGGAAATGCTGGGCCAAACGCCGATTACTGTCCTGCCGGGCGTGCGCATCGACTGGGATTTGGTCGTGGCGTTGCTGGGGCCGGTGGTGGATTGAAGCTGAGAGCGGTGAAAAGGTTTTTCCAGACGCTCTCAGGCCAAACTGTCCGCGCTGGCGGCGTCACCAAGAGCAAACCAGCGCGGCGGGCCTTGAGGCAACAAAACCTTCGCGGTTAAAATACGCAAATAGCAATACCCGACACCGTTTATTTTCTCCCGACGGTGGGCGCGGGGACCAGCAACCGCAACAAGCCTGGCAGGACCCACAACGTTATCGCAGTACTCCAGACCATGCCAACGATGACCGCTGTAGCCAATGGCCTTTGCACTTCAGCGCCTGCCGAGGTCGCCAGCGCCATGGGCAAGAAACCCAACGCAGCAACTGCTGCGGTGGTCAAGACGGCGCGCATGGTGTGAATTGCACCATCGGCAATCGATTGGTCCAGAGAATCGCCAAGTTGAAGTCTTCGTCTGACCTCAGTCGCCACCACCACGCCATTTAGAACGCCGATGCCGCCCAAGGCGATAAAACCCACAGCAGCGGGCAGACTGAACGACATCTCGCGCAGCAACAGCCCCGCCATGCCGCCGGCCAGCGACAGCGGAACCAACACGAAGACGGCGACCGCATAGCGCCACTGGCCGAACATCCACAGCAACATCATAAAGATCAAAAAGATAACACTGGGAATGACAAGTTGGAGCCGCTTTTGTGCGCGCTCAAAGTTTTCAAACTGGCCTCCCCACTCGATGCGGTAACTGCCGGGCAGGTGAATTTCACTCGCGACCGCGGCTTTGGCTTCGGCGACCCAACTCACCAAATCGCGGCCGCGCAGATTGATGTTGACGCGCACGACGCGCTCGCGCCCAAGGCGGCGCACGCTGGTTAGGCCATCTGTTTCAGTGAGATGGACGACTTCACGCAAAGGCACGCTGACACCCTGCTGCGTTTCCACAAACAAATCGCCCAGTCCATGCACGGAATTTTCCAGGGGCGGTTGCATCACACGCAGATCGAAACGCTTGGCATCTTCAAAGATTTCGCCGACGCGGATGCCTGCCCGCGCTGCTTCCAGCACCGCAAACGCGTCGCGAACGCGCACGCCATAGCGCGCCATGCGCGGGCGGTCGACGGTGGCTTGCAGCGTCGGTTGGCCAAACGGTCTTTCGACCCGACAATCGCCGGTACCGCGCACTTTGGCGACGCGCTGGCCAATTTCTTTGGCGATTAGCGACAGATGATTGATATCTGGACCGTAAATCTGGATCGCCACGTCGGCGCGGCTGCCGCTGATGAGTTCATTGGTCAGATCCTCGATCGGCTGGGAAACACCGGCAAACGTGCTGGGCACCTGTGCGTTCAGGCGCTGCAAAATCGCCTCTGAAAGCGCGTCAAAATCGGCGGCCGTGGTCCACTCTTTGACCGGGCGCAAGCGCACCAAAATGTCCGTGTTGTCATTGCCTACGGGGTCAACCGCGACCTCGGCTCGGCCAGTGGTGCCCAAGACCGAGACCACTTCCGGGAAGCTGAGCAGGACTTTTTCTGTCATTAAATCCAAGCGCTTGGCTTCAGTGAGCGAGATGCTAGGCGCGCGGCGAATGGTCACCACAATGTCGCCTTCAAAAATCCGCGGCACGAATTCGGCTCCAGCCAAGCCAAAGCGCCAGCCGGCCACCGCAAGCAAGATGGTCGCCAGCGCCAAAATGGGTCCACGCCAGCGCAACGTGAAAGGTACGCTGCGGGCGTAGGCGTTGTTGAGCCAAGAAATCCACTTTGGCCCGTGATCCGCCGGTGTTGGGACAAGTGTGACCAGCACGGCAGGCAAGAAAAACACCGAATAAAGCAGGGCACCGGCCAAAGCGGCGGCCATGGTCGACGCCATCGGCCGAAACATTTTGCCTTCCACACCTTCGAGACCCAGCAGTGGCAAATAAACCAGCAGAATAATCGCCACTGCAAACGCCACAGGACGCACGATGGATTGCAGCACCATGGCGAAACTCTTGTGCTTGGCGCTGCCCAGCAGGCGTTGACCCGCAGTGGCCGCGATGATCGCCTCCAGCATCACAATCGGGCCATCGACCAAGAAGCCAAAATCGATGGCACCCAGCGACATGAGATCGCCTGTAACCCCTGTCACTCGCATGAAAATCACCGCGACCGCCATCGACGCCGGAATGCCCAGCACGACCGCAAGTGCACCGCGCAAGGAACCGAGAAACAACGCCAGCACAAGCGCAACAATGCCAATGCCTTCTGCCAAGTTGGTCAGCACAGTCAACAGCGTCCGGTCGACGAAATCGGCGCGGTCGTACATGACGTCGATGCCGACGCCGGGCGGCAGATGCGCCTTGATCTGTTCAACTTTGTTGCCGACGGCCGCCACAACTTCGTGGCTGTTTTCGCCCAATAGCATCATGACCATGCCGATGACCGCTTCGCGTTCGCCGTTGTGGGTCGCCACGCCGTGCGGCAATGCGGCACCGACGTGCACGTCTGCCACGTGCCGCAACAACACGGGCGTGCCGTCAGGCTCAGTGCGCAAGACCACAGCTGCGATTTCATGTTCGTCGCGCAATAGGCCATCGCCTCGGACGGTATACGATTCCTCGGCGCGATCGACGTAGCCGCCGCCGACATTGAGGTTTGCTGCGCGCAGGGCTTCGACTACATCGTTGAGCGTGAGGTGGCGCGCTTTGAGGCGTTCCGCGTTGACGTGGACCTGGAACTGTTTGAGTTGTCCGCCAAAGGTGTTGACTTCGGAAACGCCGGGAACCGCACGAAGTTGGGGCACAATCTCCCAGTCCAGCAAAGTGCGCAATTGCATCGCCGAATGGCGTTCGGAACGCAGGAGGAACACGAAGATCTCACCCAAGCCAGTGGCGACGGGGCCGAGTTGCGGAGACTCGGCTTGGGGGGGCAACTCGGCTTCAATGCCGCGTAAACGCTCGGCGACCAACTGGCGCGCGTGCCAGATGTCGGTGCCGTCCTTGAACACGACCGCGACCGCAGACAGACCGCCGCGCGATGTGCTGCGCAGGTCCTGCATGCCCGGAACGCCGTTGAGCGCGTTTTCAATCGGTGTGGTGACGGTGCGTTCAACTTCGAGAGGCGCAAGCCCTGGCGCGTTGGTCAGCACCGCAACTTGAATATTTGACACATCGGGCATGGCATCCAACGGCAATGTGCCGGCGGCCCAGGCACCGGCGGCCAGCAAAACGCCGAGCAAACCGAGCATCAGCCAGCGACTGGCGACGGATTGCATGATCCAACGTTCCAACATAGACCCTCAGCGATACAGTTCTGATTTCAAAGCAAAAACGCCCTTGGTGGCCACACGATCGCCGGCCTTGAGGCCGGAGCGGATTTCGACCCAACCGTCGTCGGAAGCGCCTGCTTCCACGGGCGTAGGCTGTATTCGGTGCGGGGCAACTTCCAAAAACACGTGCAATTTTCCATCGATTGGCGTGATTGCGCTCAGCGGCACCGCCAGTGAGTCGCGGTCGACCTGCGCCATGCGGATCGTCGCCGTCACGCTCTGGCCTGGACGCAATTTGCGATCTTGATTGGCAATTTTGACTCGAACGGGGGCAGTGCCGGATAGCGGATCGATTACATCGCCGACATACGCCAACTCGCCGGTCATTTTCTGCTCCGGATGGGCAATGGGGCGAATTTCCACCAGATCGCCGCGCTTCATGCCGGCCAAATAGCGTTCACCCACCGCGAGTTCAATCCAGAGCTGATCCAAGTTCGCCACCCGAAAGGCGACCACATTGGCCTCTACCGTCTGCCCCGTGTGCAACGCGCGCTCAATGACCACCCCGGCAAGCGGTGCTCGCAGGTTGTACATGCCCATCGCTTCAGTACTTTCACCAGCCATTGTTGCAACTTTGGCCCGTGCTGCGGCTAGGTGTGCGTGCTGTTCCGCTGCCGTCGCAGTCGCCAATTCCAGGTCGCGGGTCGTGGTCATGCCGTCTTTGTGCAAAGACTGTTCCCTGCGGGCGTTGGCCTTCGCCGCCTCTGCCTGCGCCTTCAACGCCAGCGCGTCGCCTTGGGCGTGGCTCAAATCCGGGCTGTCGACCGACGCCAGCAGATCAAAGGGTTGCACTTCATCTCCTTCAAACTTGAAGATTTTCTCCACAAGTCCGCGCGCGCGGGTGCCAACGGCTGCCACATGTTCGGGATCAAAAATGACTTGGCCAGGGACTGAAATTTGTTTCGCAACAGCGCGGGTTTGCACAACTTGAGTTTCAATACCCGCCATTTTTTCAAAGGAGGGCGGCAATACGATCGCCGCGCCTTCCAGCCGCGGCAAATCGCTGTGCGGCGATGCTGCGAGAACCGCAGGCTCGCGCAGCCAAGCAAAGGCGGCAAGGGTCCCCAAAACGACAACCAGGACAGCGCCCGTCACTTTAAAATTCCTCCGCGGTCTATTTGCGGGCAACTGTGGTTCCACCATTGAGAATTCCTCGTTCTGTTGCGAGCCGCGACAAAGCGCAGCGCGTCTGAACACGCCGCGCACTGTCGGTTATTCCCAAATTAATCCACCACCATGACGAAAATGTAATGTTGTAAACCCAAGGCAGTGAAAAGATAGAGGCAACGCTTGATCGCGCGCGGCCACGGAATAACGATCGCGCCGCCCCTGTTGTAGCGGTCACAAACCGCAAGTGGTGCCATTTGAATTCCTGTTAAGACTTGCGGGGCGGGGACGGTAGCACATGTCAAGTTCGCAAGTTGCGCGTTCCGGCCGGCCGAGGAGGCCTCTCTCTAACGTTGCTATATTACTTGGTTTATGTGCGTTGGCCATCGTGTCTAGCGCAGCCGCGGCAGAACCTCCCGCCCAACGGCGGGCGCCGCAATTGCCGGCAGGGCCTATGTTTTCATTGCAGCAAGCCATTGCGGCGATGCAGGGCGGGCACCTGTTGCTGCAATCGACCCAAGCGAACGTCCGCGCCGCAGCGGCTGACACTGTCGGTGCCGGCCTGTGGACAAATCCAACGCTTGACGGCGGTTATTCTCGCGGCATTACTTCGGCACAAAATGATGTCGCGGGCTTTATCTCCGTGGGCGTCACCCAGTTTGTGGAAACAGCCGATGCCCCGGGTGCACGTCGTCAAGCTGCTGCAATGGTTGAACAAGCCGTGATATTCGATGGGCAGGCTCTGGCGCGAAACTTGCAGTTCGCTGTGGAAGAAGCTTACGTGACCTTGGCCGCAGCAGCTACGCGGCAGTTGGTTTATTCTGAATCAAATTTAGAACTTGAACGCGCCAACCAGATCGTGCTGGCGCGGGTCAAGGCAGGCGCGGCCCCCAGTTACGACGCCACGCGAATCGCGGTCGCCTTGGCGCAATCGCACGCCTCACTCGGCGACGCTGAGGCTGAGATGTTGCGCAGTCGCGGCGACTTGGATGCAGCCGTCGGCCCGGGCGCGGCCGGGCTCACCGGGCTGCCGGCGCTGGATCTGTACACCATCGCTTCGGCCTCGACGCTAGAAAACTGGCTTGAAATCGTCGGGCGCGAACGGCCCGATGTGCGCGCGGCGCAAAATCGCGCCAAGGCGGCCGAAGCACAGATTGCGGTCGCGCGCGCGAGCGTGCAGCCGGGTTTTGGCCTGCGCGGTGGGCTTGCGTACGGCAACACACCGCAAGAATTTGATGTTTTGATCAGTGTCAGCTTGCCGCTGCCTCTCAACGATCGCGGGCAAGGGTCGATTGCGGCTGCACTGGCTTACGCCGAGTCAGCAAATTTTGCTTTTGATGCCATGGCATTACAAGCAGTGCAGCGGGTTCGCTCGGCCTATCACGAATTTGTGCGGCGGCGGTTGGCGCATGCGGCCTATTTCGAACGCGGCGTGTTCACATCGCTCGGCATGGTGACCGAGGCCGAAGCTGGCTATCGCGCAGGCAAGTTGTCCGTGCTTGAACTGGTCGATGCCTATGTGGCCAACCGCGATAGCCGCTTGCGCGCCGTTGGCCTTGCGGAAAGCGCGCAATTGGCCGATGTGAAGTTGCGCCGCGCGGTTTATGCAGGATCGCGCGATTTTGCCGCGAAATGAGCCTCGCGCGCCCTGCGCGCCGCAAAGGGCCTGTCGAACAATAACTCCTACATTCGGTCGTCGCTGACGGCCGATTTGTCCGTTGTCAATCGGTCAGAGATTCCAATATCTTCCCTCATTCCGCCTGCAAATCGGCTCGCCATCGACGCCCTCGGTGTCGACGACTTATTGTTAGACAGGCCCTAAAGATGACCAAGTTCCGTTCTCATGTTCCTAATTGGTCAGGTCTCTAGTCCCGCCGATGGGATTGGAGGGGCTTCTATTTGGCAAGTAAGTTATTGATATTATCGAGTCTATGCAATGGAATCCGATTAGGCGGCTGGTCGATCGGCAGAAATTGCTAACACCAGACCCCATTTGAGAGCGGTGAAAAGGTTTTTTCACACGCTCTCAGCGGCGCGTCGCATAAAACCTATCAATAACCCCCGCATCCACCAAAACCAAAACACTCTTCTCCCCGCTTACATAAACGCTGCCGGCAGGTGCCCCTTTGACTTTGCGCACATTTTTGCCAAGCGTCCAGCACACTTCGGCGCGATCGCCTTTGGCCACACCGGACAGGTGCGCGGCCAGCATCGCGCATGCGCGCAATTCCGCATCCGCCACCGCGGCTTGCGCGCGCAACACCACATGCGCCCCCGTGCTATCGCGCACATGCAGCCAAACATCGCGTCCGCGCAGGAGTTTTGTCACCAGCGCGTCATTGGCCAGCGCGCTGCGTCCAGCCAGCACCGGCGCGCCCAGCGGCGATTGAAACAGTTGCACGCCTGCGGGCAGTTGGCCGCCGGCCTTTTTTACGATTTTCTGCTGTTGCGGCAGCGGTTTGGCCGCTTCACCAATGGACAGTTGCAGCGCGCGCACCGCAGCCAGCCAGCGCTCGGTCTGGCGCAGAATATCGCGTCCGCGCAAGTGCTCCGCCGCCTGAGTGTCGTGCAAGTGCGCTTGAATAAAAAGTTCTTCCCACTGCGCCTGCAACTGCGCCAGCGTTTGCAGCCGTTGCAGCGCCGCTTGCCGATGTTGTTCAATGATTTCGAGACCCTGGGCAAAACCTCGCGCCCGCCTGAAAAGTCGCTCCAAGTTCTGCTGCGGTGTGTGATCGCGCTGCAACGCAATCTTGACAGTTTGTTCAGGCAGCCAAGGCACTTGCAGTTCAATCGACTCGGCACCGCGCGGAATCGCTTGCAGGTGCATTTTCAGGACTTCACCCTGCAGGCGCAAATCGTCGCTATTTTGCGCAACCGCCTGTTCAGCATCAAGTTTAATCAGCAACCGCTGGCGCTTCTTGCGATCGCTGGTCAGCGACCGCCGCGCAATGGCGCTCAAATCGCGCAATCGCTCGCTCAAAGTCGGCTGCTTTTCCGATGGCGCTGGCAGCTGATCTTCTGAAATCATGGGGTTTGTTGCGGCGAGAACCGTCCGCTGCGGCCTCCCCATTTTTCAACCAGATGCACCGACGCAATCACCGCCGCGCGATCGACACCCTTAATCATGTCGTACAACGTCAACGCCGCCACGGCTGCACCGGTCATCGCTTCCATCTCAACCCCTGTGCGATCAATGGCTTGGGCGCGCACGTCGAAGTGCACGGTGCTGCTGTGCTCCTCGCGCAAGACGCTGACGTCCACGCTCACCAGCCGCACCGGATGACACAGCGGAATCAGATCGCTGGTGCGTTTTGCCCCCTGAATCGCTGCAATTCTGGCTACTTGAATCGCATCCCCTTTTTCCAGTTCGCCGCGTTGCAATAGCGCAAAAGCTTCCGCAGACATGCGCACGCTCGCCCGCGCGATTGCGCCGCGTTCGGTTTCCGGCTTGGCGGTCACCGCAACCATGTGCGCGTGGCCTTGGGCGTTGACGTGGGTGAGTTCAGCCATGCGTCAATCCTCGTGCCGTGCAACATACTGTTCATACAACTGAACCTCGCGCTTGTTGCCGATGATCAGCGGCACCCGCATGTGCAAACCCGTCGCCGGCAGGTCCAGAATGCGCTGCCGACCGGAACTCGCCGCACCGCCCGCCTGTTCAACGACAAACGCAAGGGGGTGAGCTTCATACAGAATCCGTAGTTTGCCACTTTGCGACTTGCGATCGCCGGGATACAAAAACACGCCACCTACCAAAAGGTTGCGGTGCACATCGGCGACGAGCGTGCCGACGTAGCGCAGTGAGGTCTTTTTGTATTCCACCGCGTCGCCGCTGCTCAGGTGATCGACGTAAGCGCGGGTGCTGGCGTGCCAATTGCGTCGGTTGGTCGCGTTGCAGCTCAAACACAACACTTGATCGGGAATGCGGATGTCCGGATGCGACAGCACAAATTCGCCGACCGACGGATCCAAGGTAAAGCCATCGACGCCATCGCCCGTTGTGTAGACGAACATGGTCGAGCTGCCATAAATCGCATAGCCGGCACAGACTTGTTCACTGCCCGGCGCCAAGAAATCTTCGACCGTTGCTTCAGTGCCGACGTTTTCACGCGTGCGGATGGAAAAAATCGTGCCGATGGTGACATTGACGTCGATATTGGATGAGCCGTCCAAAGGGTCAAAACAGATTAAATACCGTCCAGTTAGCCGACCAGCTTCGGTCACGCGGATGTCTTCTTCTTCTTCTGACGCAATCGCCGCGACCATGGGCAAGTCGTTGAGCAGCGAGATCAGCAATTCATTTGCAATCACATCGAGTTTGGCGACCTGCTCATCCTGAACATTGGTCGTACCTGTTTTGCCCAGCACGTCCAAAAGTCCAGCGCGCGCAACTTGACGCGATACGACTTTCATCGCCAGCGCCAAGTGCGTCAGAAGAATGGTAAAATCGCCTGTAGCACCTTCATAGGCCCGCTTGCGTTGCAAAATGTGCCGCGACAGCGTCATCAGTTCAGCCATAAGATTTCCCCCGGCAAATGGTCAAATAATCGGTGTCAGATTCTAATCTTGCGCGACTTTCATGCCCTGCGCCAGCTTGGCTTCTAACACAGAAAAGGGCGTCTGAAGCGCCAACGCAAATTCCAGTAACAGCAATCGCGGTGCCGCGTCAACCGCCCAAAAAGCAGGCAACCCGCGAATTGGCCGGAGCCAACCCGCGGGTTGCGAGCAAACCTACTGAAACTTCTAGCGACCGCGACCGCGAGGTGCTGGTGCTGGTGCCGCCGGTTGCGGCGCCGGTGCAGCTGGCGCGGGTTGCGCGCGCCGCGGCGGCGGTTGCTGCTGCGGTGGCGGCTGCTGCGGCGGCGGTTGCGGCGGCGGCGGCGTGGGCCGATTGGGCTGCGGTTGCGGCTGTTGCGGCGGCTGCGGCGCGCGATCCGGCTGGCGGTTGCCGTAACCCGGAGGCGCTTGCGGCGTGGTATCGACGTGATCGCGGTACTGCGGTGCATTGGGCCCTGGCTGGGCCGGCGGCGGCGAGTAACCCGCACCTGGGCGCGACGGCGGCGCTGCCGGTGGCGCGTAGCCAGCACCCGGACGCGACGGCGGATCCGGCTGACGCGCGGGCGGCTGCGCTGGCGGTTGTTGCGGTTGGGCGGGCGGCGTGTAACCGGCACCTGGACGCGACGGCGCTTCGGGCTGACGGGCGGGCGGCTGCTGCGGCTGCGCGGGCGGCGTGTACCCTGCGCCCGGACGCGACGGCGCTTCGGGCTGACGGCCCGGGGGCTCTTGTGTCGCGCGACCGTCATGCGGCGGTTGCGCTTCAGGCGGACGTCCGCCTTGATCGCGGCCCGGCGGCGGTTGCACGGGCGATGGGCCGCGGCCGTCGTGTTGCGGCTGCACCGGATCGGCGCGGCCTGGCGTGGTCGGTGGCGTGGGCGCACCGCGGCCGTCTTGCGGCGGTTGCGCCGGATCGGCGCGGCCACTGTCGCGCCCGGGCACCGGTTGCTGCGGTTGGGTCGGTTGACCGCGGCCCTGATCTGGCATCGGCGTCTGCCGACCGTCGCCGTGCTCTTGCACAGGCACGCGTCCGCCCCCATCTGGCACGCGGGTTTGCGGCACTTGCGGGTCGCGCTGCGCGGGCTGCGACGGCTGACGCGGCGGCACCCGCGCCGGTTCTTGGGCATTTTGCGGGATGGCGCGCGGCTGCGTACTGGGAATTTGCTCAGCTGGGCGCGGGGTTACCGGTCGTTGCGTCCACTGTTCCACTTGGGCGGGCGCCGGCCCGCGGTTGTAAACTTGGGTCTGACCGCCCTGACCGCGGATCTGCGCCGTCGATTGCACAACCACAGTCTGGTTGTAGACGCGCGGTACATCGTTGGCCTGAATCACGACATGCTGCACATGTGAACCCATCTGATTTTGCGGCACAAACACCCAGTAGGTTTGGTGCACGCGCACGTTTGAATAGGCGTCGTAATGGTAGCCCATCGGCGCCCAGCCGACACAGCCGCCGCCGCTGCCCCACACAACCCACGCGGGACCCCAAGTGTAGCCGGGCACCCATACCCATTGATAACCATTGAGCCATTCCCAGCGACCGTAGTGGTACGGCCCAGCACCCCAAGCTTCGTCGCTGACCCAGGTCCAGCCGTAGCTGGTATAGCTCCAACTGCCGTAGAAATACGGGCGCCAGCCGGGGGTGCGGTTGGCGTAAGGTACCCAAACTCGACCGTAATCGGCGGTCGCCGTCCACGAGCCGTAAGCGCTCAAATCGCTAAAATAAGGATCAGCCTGCTGCGCCGGTTGGCCTTGGGCGTATTCGGCCTGCGCGGGCTGCACAGGTTGCTGATAGCCCTGACTATTTTGGTTGTAACCGCGGCCGTAATAGCCGTCGTCGCGCTCTTGCACGTAAACGGGTCCGCAACCAGCGGCCAGCAGCACGGCAAACGGCAGCAGCCGCAACACGAAGCGGCCGATGGCCCTTGGGATTTGTGATTGTATCAACGTTTTCATAGGTTTCTCCTGCATTTTCCGACTGGCGAATTTCCACATCTGCGCGCTTTGGGCGCTTTGTCCTCTTAGAACGCCGCCAGTCACATTCGATTCAAAGCCGCGGCGATCTTTTTTGCTGTTCCAGGCGTTTTGGCAAAAAAACTGAATTTATCTTAATTTTCATAATATTGAGCATCACTTTGCCTTGCGTGTTCCGCGATGCCAGTCCACGCCGCTGCCGCAGTGTGACGCAACTTCACACAGTTGCAAGCGGGTCTTTGAACTTCACGCCGATTTGCGCCAACATGATGTTCCCCCAAAGGAGCCGGTATGGCCTATGTGATAACGCGCCTGTGCATCGACTGTCTCGACAAGGGTTGCGTAGAAGTTTGTCCAGTTGAATGTATTTATGCGCTAAAAGACGCTCCGACATCAGATCGGCCCAATATGCTTTACATTCATCCGACCGAATGCATCAGTTGCGGTGCGTGCGAGCCGGAATGTCCGTGGCAGGCGATTTACGAAGACCGTGAATTGCCAGCTCTTTTCGTGTCCGACATCGACGTGAACAAATTGAGTGAAGAACAGCCGTCGCAGTTCACGGTCGCTCAACCCGGGCGCGACGCCGAAGGGCGCCTGCTGCTCAAAATCCGTCCGACGCAGCAGCAAGTCAAGGACAACCGCGCCAAGTGGGAGAAAGCATAGGTGAACTTGCGTCGATCTCTGCGCCAAAGTCTGGCCGTTTGGCTGTTAGCCTGCATTTGCGCGTGTTCCGCACCGCAGCGGGCCGAAACGCTGACGCCGCTGCAGCAAGGTCTGGCCTACCGCGATCGCGGTGAGTTGGCGCAGGCGGAGGCGACGCTGCAACCGCTTGCAGATCAAGGAGATCCAGTAGCGTTGCTGGCGCTGGCGGAAACGCTGATGCTGCGTGGGCGCCACGGGCAGGCGGCGATCTTGCTCAAGCCCAAGATGATGGCTGAGCCAAAAAACGCTGAAATTGCGGTGCTTTTGGCCCGTGCCTACGATGGTGCCGGCCAATTGGATGAAGCCGTATCGGCTTACGCCCACCGCCTGTCGCTGCAACCAGACGATGCCGAGTCGGCCGTGCGCTTAGCGGAATTGTTGATGGGCCGCGGTGATTTTGTTCACGCGGGTGAGATCGCGCTGGCCGCGCTCAAAACCCATCCAGATATCGCGATGTTGCGCGTCATGCACGGCCGCGCGTTGCTCGGGCGCGGCCGCGTGCCGCTGGCGCGTGAGGAAATGCTCAAAGCCACCCAACTGGCGCCAACCAATGCTGAAACTTGGCTGCGACTGGGCGAAGTGTATGCCATGGAAGGCGAGGCGGACAAAGCAGAAAATGCCTTCGATCGCTGTTTGACCCTTGATCCGCAGCACGCCGAATGTCTGCGCCATCTGGCCAACCTATTGATTGAAAAAGGCGATCACATCAGGGCCATTGCGATCTTGAAGCGCGCAATCGGCATCAGCCCTGACAACGCTACGCTGTGGAACGCGATGGGCGCGGCCAAACACCACGCCAAAGATTTTGATGGCGCCATGGCCAGTTTGGAACAGGCGCAACGACTTGCACCCAAAGCCACTGCAATTTATCGCAATTTGGCCGAAGTCGCCTTGGACAACGGTCAGCCACAGCGCGCACTGCAGGAGGCCAAACGCGGTCGCGATGTGTTGGGTGTGGCCCAGACCGATGCGGCAGAGAGTCGGGAATTCGATGTGCTCATGCTGCGTTGTATCGTGATCGCTGCGTTGGCGGACCATTTGTGTCGCCAAACCCACGATGCGGTGGCGCTGCAAAGTGACGTCGATCGCGCGTTCGCTGCCCACGGCCTCAAGGCAACCGCGGAAGAACAAGCCGCAATCGGCACGGTGTCGGCCAATTTCGTCAAAATCGCCGCAGCGCGCTGCGCGGGCAAGGGCAAACCATGACAGAGTCGCAGCGCTCGGGTGCGGAACCACAGAATATTCAACGGGAAAATGCTGAAATTTCACCGCAGGCCCTCTGCCGCGCTATCGTGCATGGCGTAGAAGGCGCGTTCGTCGGCAAGACCGAAGTCGTTGAATTGGTTCTGGTGGCCATCTTGGCGCGCGGTCACGTATTGTTTGAGGACGTGCCCGGCGTAGGCAAAACGACTTTGGCGAGGTCATTTGCGCATGTGCTGGGCCTGACCCACCAACGCATTCAATTTGCTAGTGATTTATTGCCAGCGGACATTGTCGGCGTCAGTGTGTATGACCCCCAGACGCGGCAATTTGAATTCAAACCCGGGCCAATTTTTGCCCACGTGCTGCTGGCCGATGAGATCAACCGCACAACACCGCGTACACAATCAGCTTTGCTTGAAGCCATGGCTGAGGCGCGCGTGACCGTCGATGGCAAGACCCACGGGCTGCCGTCGCCGTTTGTGGTGCTGGCGACGCAAAATCCTCGGGAATTTCATGGGACTTTTCCGTTGCCGGAATCGCAGCTCGATCGCTTTTTGGTGCGCACTTCCGTCGGCTACTTGGACACGGCCCAAGAACTCGATTTAATTCGCCAACATGGGGCCCCAGCCCAAGCCCCGGCCGCCGTCACCAGCCAAGCGGAATTGGAGCAACTGATCCATGCCGCAACGCAAGTGCATGTCAGCGATGCTGTTTTGCGCTATTTGCATGCGCTGACGTTGGCGACCCGCAACCACCGCAGTTTGGAATTGGGTCTGTCGACGCGGGCGGCCATCGGTTTTTTCCGCGCCGTGCAGGCTAACGCGTTGTTGCGCGGGCGCAATTTTGCCACGCCGGACGACGTGCAACGCCTATTTCTGCCGGTGAGCGGCCATCGCGTGATGGTCAGTGGCTTGGCAAGTGGCAGCAATGAGCGCGCGACCGTTGAAGCGATTCTGCACCAGATTCTCGAAGCCGTTCAGCCACCGATTTAATCAAATATTCAACAAATACAGCGGTGTAAAGGGAGATCGAACTTGGAAGAGCTTGTCCACAAAATTCTTGTCGAACTCGGCGAAGACCCTCAGCGCGAGGGACTGCTCAAAACGCCGCACCGCGTGGCCAAAGCTTGGCGCGATTTGACCGCCGGTTATCAGGAAGACGCCGAAGCCATCATTCGATCGGCTGTCTTTTCAGTGGATAACGAAGAAATCGTGCTGGTGCGCGATATCGATTTTTCCAGCCTGTGCGAACACCACATGCTGCCGTTTATGGGCAAGGCACACGTGGCTTACTTGCCACGCGGAAAAGTCGTAGGTTTATCCAAGCTTGCGCGTATCGTCGACGTGTACGCGCGGCGTTTGCAGGTGCAAGAGCGCATGACCACCCAAATCGCGACTGCATTGCAAAATGCACTGGAGCCAAGCGGTGTTGCCGTGGTCATTGAGGCGACGCACATGTGTATGGTCATGCGCGGTGTGCGCAAACCGGCGGCCGTGACGGTGACGTCGGCGATGTTCGGGGCGTTTCGCACCGATCCGATGACGCGGGCTGAACTGATGAAATTATTGAAGTAATTGGGGCATTTCGCAGAAACGGCGGCTATCCGGCGAAGATACCGGATGCTGGGCGCATCGCGCGCAGGCGTTTGTGCAAGCGATCGGCCTCGCCGGTATTGCCGACATCGCGGTAAATCGACTCGGCTTCTTCCAGCAACGACAAGGCCGGCCGGTCGGAAGTCAGCACGGTCGCTTCAAGCAAATCCGCTAGCACAACAAGGCAGTCGCCGCGTTCTGCTGTAGGCACATCGGGCGCCACCAAATGAAATGCTTCTTCCATTGTCGAATGCGCGACTTGCATGTCGCCAGCCGCAGCCGACGAGCGGGACGACAACAAAAGCGCTTTGACCTGCAGGGGCACGTTGCCGGCCAAAACCGCTTGGCGTGCAGCTTCTTCGGCAAAAGCCTGGGCGCGGGTGTAAATGCCGTGGGTCATTTGAATTTCGCCGCGTTGGCGCAGCGCGTCCGACAGACCCGCCAAATCCGGCAGAGCCGCAAAAGCGCGGCAACTTTTGGCCAGCGCGGCGTCGGCTTCGTCTGTAGCACCGCGGGCTTGCAGCACAGCGGCCAGCAATACCGGCACT
Source organism: Klebsiella pneumoniae (assembly GCA_945889325.1). Taxonomy (GTDB): domain Bacteria; phylum Myxococcota_A; class UBA9042; order UBA9042; family UBA9042; genus CAMDBH01. The sequence continues at coordinate 31,241 of CAMDBH010000016.1, read as the reverse complement.
TCGGCGGCCAGACGCTGGCGATCGACGCGACCCAGCGCATTGAGCGCTTCGCCGAGTTGGGCCTCGGCATCGTCCAGTTCGCCGATATCGCGCAGTGACAACGCGAGTGAGCGCAAAGCTTCAACTTCAATGATCAAATTTCGCGCATCGCGGGCCGAACTCAGCGCCTTGCGCGCGTGCGCCACCGCGCGGTCGCCATCGCCCAGCGCCCGATGCGCTTCGGCGATGTGCATCGACAACTCAGCTTGCAGAACCGGCAAAGACAGAGCAGGCAAACCGGCTTGGGCGGCTGTCCAAACCTCTAGCGCTTTGCGCAGATTTACCTGAGCCTTAAGCGCTTTACCGAGTGAAAGTCGAACATGCGGCAATTGCTCAGCCGCGCGCGGCACGGCCGAGCGCAGCAGGACGTTGATCTGCGCCTCTAGCGGTGCGACCACGCCGCTGGCACGGCCGCATTCGGTTTCTTCGGTTGCCCACACCGCCAAAAGCGGCACACCCAGGCGATACCAATCGTCTTCTGCCAGCCCCGGCATCATGCGCAGGCCTTCGATCGCTTCGCGCGCGCGGTCACTTGCCAGTTCGTGGTCACCGCGTTCGGCCAAACAGGTAGCAAGTCCGTAAGCCGCTTCCGCCAAAGCCAAAGCCGACGGACCCACTGAGCCGGAGTCGCGCAGCGCCAATGCGTGGTTGCGGGAGATTTCGTACTGCAAGATCGCTTCGGGCAACGCACCCAGTGCCGCCATCAAATGCGCGGCGACCTTGGCTTGCTGCGCCGCTACCGGCAAATCGCCCGCCCGCTCAGCCAACATCGCGATGCGCCCTGCCATGTGCTCTGGCCGAACAACCGACTGATTCATCAGCCATTGTTGCGCACGCTGTACGTCGACGTGGTGCGTCAGCGCCTCAGCGGGCATGGTGTCCGGAAAATCACCCAGCAAGTATTCCGACTGCGAGGACAGGCGACTGTTGCGCAACGGCCGCAGCGCGCCAGCAGCGACCAAACGCATGACGTGCGGCCCGATCGGCACGCCGACGGCGGCTTCCAGCAGGTCGGGCCACAGCGGCGTACCAACGCGCAAAGCAGCCGAAAGGGTGCGCTTGGCGGTTGCATCTAGACCGCGCAAATCATTGGGGATATCTCGCGACGGCACCCGAGCCATCGCGCCGGCAGTCAAAATACCGTTCAGGCCCTGCGGAATGTCATCGTCTTTGTGAACCCAGCCGCCAACGACCAGCACCGGCGTTGCACCCAATTGGCGAACCAAGCGGCGCAGAAAACCAACTTCAGTCTCACTCAAATGATCGGCGCGTTCGATGATCAAAAGCAGCACACTGCGACCGGCAATGCCGCGCAGCGCGTCCGCCAGGGCAGCACCAGCGGCCATGCGCGCGACTTCCGGCACCGCTTTGGCGTGCGAAAGGTGCGGCGAATCGGGAAATTCGACGTTGACAAAAAGGCCTATTAGATGGGCAACTTGGCTCGCGCGATCTGGCCGATCCGGCATGAGGCCTTGGGTCCAACTGAGCAGCTTGCGCCGCGCGACCGAGGGCGCGTCGTCGTCATAAAGCCCTGCGCGACCGCGCACTTCATCGAACAGACAGGCCAGCGGCAGGCGTTCACCCGGCGGTGAAACGGCTACGCGCACCACGACCGGCGCATCGGCACGTTCGGTGACTTGGGCCGTGAACGTGTCCAAGGCTTCATAAAGCATGCCGCGGGTTCGCGACACCAAGCCAAAAAGCTCAAGCCTCACACGATCTTTGGCCCGATCCAGCCTTTCTTCCAAAATATCTAAAGTTGGCCCCAGCAGCGACGCGCTGCGCCGCGCCGACCGCGCCATGGGCGATTGTGTGGTCTGCGGTCGCTGGGTAACACGCGATTCGGCTGTGATCCCTTCAAGTTTTTCCAATTCCACCACAAAAGCGCGGGCGTCTTGCGGGCGTTCAGTTGGCGATTTGGCCAAAATTTTGCGGAAAAACGCATCCACTTGCGGCGGAAACACCAGATCGGCGCGGCGTTTGCTAAGCGGAATCGGCGCTTGTAGCTGATGGGCGCGCAAGAAGTCTTGCGGCGTTTCGCCGTCGACGGGCAGAAAACCGCAGATCATCTCGTACATGATCACGCCGAGCGAATACAGATCGCTCGCAGGCCCAACATCGTGGCCTGCGGCCTGCTCGGGGCTCATGTAAGCCGGCGTCCCGACGACCAAACGCGCTTGAGTCAGCCGCGGATTGAAATCGGCACCCGTTGGATGAATGTGCTTGGCCAGACCGAGGTCGACGACTTTGACGTAATCTTCAAACGAGCCGATGCGCGTGAGCAAGATATTGTCCGGCTTGAGATCGCGGTGAATAATCCCGAGCTTATGGGCTTCCATCAGCGCTTCACAGCACCGTTGCGCGATCCGCGCAGCCCGCGGCAAGTTCAGCCAGCGTTCGCGATCGAGCAAATCGCCGAGCGATTCGCCATCGATGTACTCCATCGCGATGTAAGTACGGCCATTGTCCGTTGCACCGATCGAATAAACGGTCGCCACAAACGGCGAGCGAATCCGTGCCAGAATCTTGGCTTCTTGAATAAACCGTTCATCGGCTTGCAGTTGCTTGGCAAGGTCGGAACGCAACACCTTGAGCGCAACCGCACGGCCGAGGCGAATGTCCTCCGCTTCATAGACGGAACCCATACCGCCGCGGCCGATCAAGCGCACGATTCGGTAAAGATTGTCGACAAGTGAGGATGGGGGCAGCTCGTCTGCGTCGCGCTGCATGTGCTTGAGCTGAGTCATCGGTATCCGGCGGAGATGAAGCCGCGCTGGCGAATCTAGGCTAAAAAGCGCCTTGCGGCAAGCGCACCGCGTTATTTTTTCGCCAACTGGGTCAACAACAACGCAATTCTACTCGCCCAGCCCAAGTTTCTGTTGAATTTCACGGTTCTTGATCGCTTCGCTGGGCACAACCAAACCCAAATGCAGCCACGCCTTGTCCAGCGCCACGCGACCACGCGGTGTGCGGGCAACAAAACCTTGCTGAATCAAATAGGGCTCATACACATCTTCCAGCGTATCGCGCTGCTCGCTCAACGCCGACGCGATGGTTTCAATGCCGACGGGCCCACCGCCAAACGTCTGAACCAGCGTCGTGAGGTAGGCGCGATCCATCGGATCAAAGCCTTTGCTATCGACTTCAAGCAGTTCAAGCGCACCACCGGCCAGTTCGCGCGTGATCTCTTTGGCGCCTTGGACGTCGGCAAAATCGCGCACGCGCCGCAGCAAGCGGTTGGCGATGCGCGGGGTGCCGCGCGATCGCCGCGCGATCTCAAAGGCGCCATCGGCGGCCAAAGAAACCCGCAGCGCTACCGCCGAGCGGGCAACGACTTGCGCAAGTTCTTCTGCCGTATAGAAATTCAGGCGCGCAACGTAGCCGAAACGATCGCGCAACGGCCCCGTCAGCAAGCCGGTGCGCGTCGTCGCGCCCAACAAGGTAAAATGCGGCAACGGCAGCTTGACCGTGCGCGCGTGCGGCCCGTCGCCGATCACGATGTCAAAACGGTAATCTTCCATGGCCGGATAAAGATTTTCCTCGACAATTGCGCTCAGCCTGTGGATTTCGTCGATGAACAGCACATCGTTTTCCTGCAACCCCGTCAAAATACCCGCCAGATCGCCCTTTTTCTCAATCGCCGGTCCAGAAGTCACGATCAAATTTGCGCCCATCGCGCCCGCAATCAGGGTGGCGAGCGTGGTTTTTCCCAAACCCGGTGGACCGCAAAATAGCATGTGATCAAGTGGTTCATTGCGACTGCGCGCGGCTTGGATGAACACCTGCAAGTTGTTCAACACCGCCTTTTGCCCAACATATTCGGCAAAACTGCGAGGTCGCAGCGCGCGATCTGTCTGCGCATCGGTGTTTACGGCCTGTGGAATCAACGGATCATCGGCGTCGCGCATGGTCGCTCCACAATTTTTATCTACAGTTCAGCATAGTTAACTTGGTCTGCGCAAGGAAGCCAGTGTCGCGCGCAACACGGCATCAAAGCCCGTTGCGCCATTTTCAATGGCAAGGCCTATCGCTGCCTCCGCATTGGTCGGTTTATAACCGAGGTTAATTAACGCGCTTTGCACTTCGCGCGTCACCACGTCCGCTGCCTTTGCCTTGGACGGCACCCCAGCAACGGCGTGTTCGGCCAACAAGTCAGGCGGCAAACGATCGCGCAATTTGACGACGATTGTCTCAGCACCGCGTTTTCCTATGCCTTTTGCCTTCGTCAGCATCGCAATGTCTTGATCCTGAATCGCACGCGCGGCCTGACCGGGCGTCATCGCCGACAAGATCGCCAGCGCTGCTTTGGGCCCGATATTGGGCACCGTCAACAAGTGGCGAAAAAGAGATCGCGAGGGCAACTCACTAAAACCGTAAAGTAAAAAAGCGTCCTCGCGCACGACTGCATGTACGCGCAATTCACAATCGCCACCGACCGCGTGCGCGGCGATGTCGCGATCACTCACAAACACTTCATAGCCGACGCCATGGACATCGACGATCAGGTGATCATCGGCAATTTCTTGGCAAACGCCGCGCAGATAGCCAATCATTTAGCCCTCTTAACCGATTTTTGCCGTTTGGCGACCTGCAGCGCCGCCAGGTAGGTTTGCTGCGCGGGCGTCAAAATCGCCGGCACAGGTGCTGTGCCATCGCGCGGCAAAGCAACAGCGACACCAAGCCAACGTGTCTCAAAATAGTGCGTCAAACCAACGGCTAGCGCATCGGCTTCGTCTTCACCGGGCAATTGCGCCAGTTTGAGTTGTAGCCGAATCATTTCACGCATCTGGCCCTTTTCGGCCCGGCCCGACCCGGCGATGCGTTTTTTGACCACGGCGGGCGTGTACTCATAAATCGGCAAACCGCGCGCCGCCGCGATGGCGATCGGCAGGCCGCGCGTTTGGCCAAGTACCAGTGCCGTATGGGCATTATCGTGAACAAACGCACTCTCAATGGCCAATTGCGCCGGCGCAAACTTCTCAAACAGCGCTTGCAAAGCGGTCAAAATTTGCCCCAAGCGGTCGTTGAGCGGCAATCGTTCGGCCAATTTGAGTACGCCGCTGTCGACGCGGCGCGGACCGTCGGCCACAATCGCCCAACCGAGTTTGCGCGAGCCAGGATCGATAGCCAAAATATGGCCTTGCACTTCAGTCAGCCCCATGGATGGCAGTTTTCCGCGGCGCAGTCAGGCGCGGGCTGAGGGTACCGCAAAACCCGCGGTTGAGCCATGCTATGCAGCGCGGCGCGCCCATCAAGTTGGCGCGGCTCAGGTGAAAATGCGCTGGTTGCCCCTGCTATTGCTTGTATTTGGCCAAATCGCCTGCGGCAAGTCTGCGCCGTCAGAAAAAGCAACCCAACAGGCCGTTGCTTCCCAACCCACTAAAACTGCACAAGATCTTCCAAGCGCGGCCACGCCCGTTGAAGCGGTGGCATTTCCAGCAGATGTCTCTGGCAGCGCCGCGCCAGCCGCCGAACCATTACCCGTTGTGATTGCTGCGGTTCGTCGCATCGCGCACGGCGCAGACTTGAATGCGCTCAAGCCATTTTTGTCCCAATGGACGCTCAAGCGTTTTCAAGTGGCCATGGGATCAGGCGGTTCACTGCCGCTGACCAAAGCCAGTGTGTTGCAGATGCTCAAATTGCCCATTGATCGCGTGATCTTTCAAGGGGGGCGCGCGGCGGTGCTGCATGGCAAGGGCATCAACCAGCATGCCGCTTGGTTTTATTTGGAAAATGGCGCTTGGAAGTTCGATCCGACCGACGGCAAAGGTTACGACGATGCGGCGGAAGGTGCGGCAGATCCGCTGAATCTGACCGTCCAACTGACTACAGCGACCGCAGGGTTGCAAGGTTCTGGTGGACTTGTGGCGCTGTTGCGGACATCGGCTGGCGAAATCAGTTGTGCCTTGCGCGATGATGTCGCTCCAAAAACGGTGGCGAATTTTGTCGCATTGGCGCGCGGGTTGCGCGGCTTTCGCGCCCGTGAAGGTTGGGTGCGGCGCCCGTTTTATGACGGTTTGACCTTTCACCGCAGCGTGCCCGGCCTTTTGATCCAAGCCGGCGATCTGAACGGCAAAGGCAATGGAAATGCTGGATTTCAGATCGCCGACGAACTCGATTTGCGCTTGCGCCACAGCAGCGGTGGTGTGCTGGCGATGGAAAATTTGGGGCCGAATTCGGCCAGCGCGCAGTTCTACATCACCGAAAAGCCGGCGCCATGGCTCGACGATCGCAGGACTATTTTTGGTTTGTGTCAGCCGCTCGACGTGATTTCGGCCATTAGCAAGCGACCGGTCGGCACGGTGCGGATTGAACAAGTGCTGATTCAGCGCGGTCTAGCCGCGTTAGCTGCCGATCAAAAACCGAAGTAGCTTTTCAATCTTTGGGCCATAAGGCGGGCTGAGCAAGCCGGCACCGTTGATGCGCGACTGCATGAAAACGGCCTTTTTGTGGCTGAACGCATCAAAACCGTGCTTGCCGTGGTACGCCCCCATGCCCGACGGCCCGACGCCGCCAAAGGGCAGATTGTCTTGGGCAAAATGCATCACTGTCTCATTGATGCACACGCCGCCAGACGTCGTGCGTTGCAGCATGTGCTCCACGCGACCGCCGTCGCGATCAAAGTAATACAGCGCCAACGGTCGCGGCCGCGCATTGATGTAAGCAATGGCTTCATCAAGTGAATTGTAGGTTACGATCGGCAGAATCGGCCCAAAAATTTCGTCTTGCATCACTTGCATGTCGTCGGTTGCACCCACAACGATCGTCGGGGCCATTTTGCGCTTTTCCGCCGGTAGCGCTTCATTTGCTGGATTGATTTCCGTAACTTGAGCGCCCTTGCTGCGCGCTTCCGTCAAATACCCTTGCAAGCGCGCATAATGGCGGTCATTGACGATTGAGGTGTAGTCCGGATTGTCCTCCAAAGTCGGATACTTTTGCGCAATCAAGGCTTTAGCCGAATCGATGACCGCCTGTTCGCGGCCGGTAGGCACCATCAAATAATCCGGCGCGATACAAGTTTGGCCCGCGTTGAAAAGTTTGCCCGAAAGCACGCGATCCATAGCCAAATCAAGCGGATAGTCGGCTTGAATCACCGTTGGCGACTTGCCGCCCAATTCTAGCGTCACGGGCGTCAGGTTTTCCGCGGCGGCGCGCATCACCACGTGCCCCAAGCGGGTTGATCCGGTGAAAACCAGATGATCAAACGGCAATTTGCAAAACACTTCGGCCAATTCTGGCCCGCCATTGACGACGTGCACGACGTTGGGATCAAAAGTCTTGGCGATCAATTCTGCGGTCAACTGCGCCAAATTCGGCGTTAATTCGGACGGTTTGAGCAGCACGCGGTTGCCAGCGGCCATCGCACAGGCCAGCGGCATCATGCCCAGCTGAAATGGATAGTTCCACGGCGCGACTACGCCAATGACGCCCAACGGCTGCGGCAAAATCTTGGCGCTCGCAGGCAGAAACGCCCAGTGCACGCCCACGCCCTCGGCGCGCATCCAGGAGCGCAAGTGCCCGCGGGCATGTTGGATTCCGGCGAGAAGCGGAAAAATCTCGGCGGTCAGCGATTCATGTTTGGAGCGATTGCCAAAATCTTTGCAAATCGCATCTGCAATGGCATCCTTGTTGTCGCGCACCATTTTCTCAAGCAAAGTCAGATGATTGCGCCGCTCGTCGAGCGTTGGTGCGGCTTCGGTTCGACTCGCCGCGCGCATTTTTTCAAATGCCACCGGCAGTGCATTCAGGGCGGCCTTTTCAGCGCGGTGGAAATCCAGCGAAATGGGTGCGGTGCTCATTTTGGTCTCCGTTGCAGGCGAAATACACGGCCTATATTAGCCACATCCAAGCCATTGCGCCAGCCAGAATCGTCAGCACCGCCGTGATGGGGCCCAAATGGCTGAGGTTGGGCGATTCCGGCCGCGCGGGCGGCGCAACCGTAGGTGGCAATTGCGGTTCCGTCGCCGTGACGACTTGGCGCGCGGGCAAAACGCAAATCACCGCGCCCGAAAGCATGACCAGCGCACCCAGCCATAAAAAGCTCACGAACGGAAACACCACGGCGAGCAGGTTGATAAAGCGCGCACCTTGCGCAGGGCGCATGGCCAGATACAAGTCGTGGAACAGGCTGGATTCAATCGCGACTTCGGTCGTCGGTGAACTGTGTTTGCGGTAAAAGCGCACTTCTGGTGACATCATCATACCCAAGCCTTTGGGCACAACATCGATGCGAATACCGTGTTTTAGCTCGGCATTCTTGTTGACAGCCGCGTAGGACAGTTCCGCGTATGGCCCCATTTCCAATTCTTTGAGAAATTGCCCGCGATCGTCTTTGTTGGCAAAAATCAGCTCAAAGTGCATTTGCCCTTTGATCGTCTTGAGTTCTAGTGGCATCGGCGAGCTGTCTTTGCACCAATCGCGCAGTTCGCCAAAAAACTTCATGACTACCTGTGGGGTGATACTCGCTATTTCCTTCATTGTATCGCTAAGTTCTAAATGTAGCCGTTTGTCGTCCTGACCCTCGGGCGACACGTTGGTCACGCGGGCGCGCAGGTGTGCGAGAAACTGCCTAGACGCAAAGCGTTTTCCTTCCAGTGCATCCTTGAAGGTCAGTTGAATGCGCGGGATACCGTTTTCAGTTGTCGCTTTGGCATTGGGTGCAAGGGCTTGAACCGCCGCGAGTTTATCGGCCGGCACCACGGCGTCGCGCTGCTGCGCCAGCACGCTGGCGTGGCTGAAGGTGTAGGCGCCATCGCTTTCATAAAATTCGTCGACACCCAAGAAATACAGTGCGTAATCGCCGACGTAGGCCTTGTCGCCCGGATGCATGGCGATTTCCGGTTGATAGACGCGAAAAGCGTTGCCCGTGAACGCCAAAAAGCAAAAGACTACGCCAAGATGCACGATATAACCGCCGTAACGGCGTTTGTTGCGCAGGGTCAGCATCACCAGCGACATGAAATAGCCACTGCCGTGGACTTTTTGGCGGGCGCGGGCACCGATATGAAATTCAAGTGAAATGGTCCACAGCACAAACGCCGCAAACCACACGCAGGCCGCCCCATACGCTTCGCGCGCGCCCAAACCATCGACAACCGTGCGCAAAGCTTCACCCAACGACGTGCCAGCCGTATGTGCCAGAACGGTTTGACGAATGCCCCAAGTGCCCAACAGCAGCAGTGCGGTTATCGAACTGGCAACAAGTGGACGTTTGAAGTTTTTCTCAAAGTTCTTGCGGGTCGCCCGCCGCCAGGAAATCAAGGGCCCCACCCCGGTCATGAGCAGCAAAGCGAGGCCTAGCGGCGTCATGACGCGGTTGAACCAAGGTTCACCGAGTTGGATCTTGCCGTCCATCAAGTCCAGATGAATGCCGATGTGCCCGATCGCATGGACAAAACCGTTGTACAAGTCCTGCACGGGTTTGGCATCGCTGATTTGACCAAAGACCGTGCCCCACAGCACGACAAAGGCACAACCCACTAAAAGTACGTTGTTTAGCACGAAAAACGCTTCGCGCGACATGAGGCTGTCGAGTTCCGCTTCAGCGCGCAATTGTTTCCAGCGGACGCCAATCGCGATCGCGGAGACGACAGCGATAAAGCCCATGTACCACAGGAAATAGCTGGCGAGGGTGGAATCGGCAAAAGCGTGGACCGAGTCGATCAACTGGCTGCGCGTCAAGAAAGTGCCAAAGATCGTTAGCAAAAATGTCAGGCAAACCAGCACCGCGTTCCAGCGCTTGAGCATGTTACGGCGTTCTTGGATCATCACCGAATGCAGAAACGCAGTCGCGGTAAACCATGGAATTAAACCGGCATTTTCAACCGGATCCCACATCCAAAAGCCGCCCCAGCCCAATTCCTTGTAGGCCCAAGCGCCGCCCAGCACCAGGCCGAGGGAGAGAAACAGCCACGAAATCAAGGTCCACTGCCGCGTGTCGCGCACCCATTGCGAATCGAGTTGACCCGTCACCAAGGCCGCCAAACCATAGGCAAAAGGAATGGTAAACGCGATGTAGCCGGTCAGCAGCGACGGCGGATGGATGGCCATCAGCGGATTTTGCAGAAGCGGATTCATGCCTTTGCCGTCGTCGGGCCCAGCGCCGGAAACGAACGATTCAAAAGGACTGGATTCAAAGACCATCAACACGACAAAAAAGAAGATCGCAAAAGCCAGAAAACTGGTGACGTAACCGAGAAAGACCTGAGATTGACTGCGGTTGCGCAACACGCTCCAGCAGGAAAAAGTCGTCAGCGACGTGACCCAAAACAGCAGTGCGCCTTTTTCTCCGCCCCAAAAGCCCGAAATCAAGTAGGCCAGCGGCATGTCCTGATCGGTGTAGGCGGCGATGTATTTGTTGGTGAAATCGTGGGTCAACAGGCCGTAGATCAAACAAGCGCCCATGGCCAGAAACAACAACCAACACGCGAGCAAACCATGGCGCGCCGCCTGCAAAAGCGCCGGCAGGCGCAGACGCGCGCCGATGAGCGCGGTCAGCGCCGTACCGAGAGTCGCCATAAAAGCGATGTAAAGTAGCGCAGTTCCTAGATCGTGCATGTGCTCTGGTCTGGGCAGATGCGCCCGCGCGGCGTAGTGTACGCGTTGCAGCGGCTGGGCGCACGCGTATTTGTTGGCAGCGGGCAAAACCCGCGAACGCGCTGGGTTGTTCCGCGGCGCAAGAAACCGAGGCGATCGTGTTTACAAAACGTGTTATGTTGCGCAGGCGCCCCAGCCGCGCACGGAGATCGCTATGGCCCGTCTCAAAGTCGTTCGTCCGGCACCGATAGCGGAGTTGGATTCTGAAGTTCGCGTCAAATTGTGCCTGCGCTGGCTGGCGGCGGCTTGTCAATTGATGCGCAAAAACTTGGTCATGGCCACCCAAATTCGCCAAGCGCGCGCGGCGGGACTGACCGAGGACGAGGCATTGCTTTCTGTCGAGCCGACGCAGATGGAAGTCAATGATCTGGAACAAGTTGTCGCCAACGTCGAATACGACGCGCGGGCGGTGCAACTGCAACTGCCGATCGACGTGCTGACTGAACAAGCGGACTTGGATGATCTCGACCGCAAGATTTTGCTGCTGGCCGCAACCCCGCATATTGACGTGGATATCCGCGATTCGATCGCGCGGTTCAATGACAATTTGCTGGCGAACTACGTCGATGTGCGGCTGTGTCTGGAGTTCTTGCTGACCGATCCTGTGGAACGCTTGCTTTTGCGGCAGCGCTTTAACCCCGACGGCACGTTGCGCCGTGCGCGCCTGATAACGCTGGAGCGGCCGCGCGATGGTAGCGGCGAAAACCTTTTGTCGCATGAGGTGTTTGCAGCGCCACGCGCCATGTCTTTGCTGCTGGGTGAAGTGGGCTTGCTCGACACGTCGATGAGCGGCATGGCGACGTATATCAAGCCGACGATCCGGTTGCAGGACGTGATCCTGCCTGAAGGCGAGCTGATTCAGCTGGTTAGCTTGCTGGAGCAACACGCGGCCCGGCAAAGTTTTGCCAAAATTGACTCGCCTTTTGCCCTGCCCAATGGCCTGGTGGTTGAGATTTCGGGGCCGCCCGGCACGGGTAAGACCATGTTAATTCATGGGCTTGCGCGGCACTTGCAGAAAGGTGTGCTGGAATTGGACGCCACGCGTTTGACCGATATGCCGGACGCGGACTTTCGCCGCGCGCTGTACAGTTCTCTCGATCAAGCACGGCTGACCGATTCCGTGATGGTGTTGGACGGTGTGGATGGATTGCTGGCCAAGGGCTCCGCTCGCGTTGCAGAAGTGCAGGATATTTTGCGCCTTCATCCGGGCATTACCATGCTGACCTCGCGCGAATCCGGCGAACTCGACATGAATCTGGACCGCTTTGTGGTGCAACGCCTGATCATCGGCACGCCGGGTCCGCTGGACCGCGAGCAGATTTTTCACCTGCATTTGCCAGAAGGTGTGAAATTTGGTCCCGATTGTGAAGTCAAGGCGCTGGCCGGGCAGTATCAATTTCCGGGCGCACTCATCCGCAACGCCATGCAAGTGGCCGTCAACCGCGCCTATGCCGGCAATGTCGAAAATCCGGTTATTACCAACGATATCCTGCGCAAGGCCTGCCACGAGCAAATTCGCGCCAGCTTGGACGAGTACGCCGTGCGGCGCAAGGTCGGTCTGACGCTGAAGGATCTGATCGTTCCGCCAGAAACCATTGAAGATATTGCAGAAATGTTCACAGCCGCCAAGTACCGCAGCCACGTGCTGCACAATTGGGGCTTCAACGCCAAAATGTCGACTGGCAAAGGTCTGGTCGCCTTGTTTTCAGGCGATCCGGGCACCGGCAAAACCCTGTGTGCGACAATTTTGGCCAATGAAATGGACCAGACGCTGTTTCAAATTGCCATCCCGCGTGTGGTTTCAAAATGGATCGGCGAAACTGAAAAGAACATTGAGAAGATTTTTGAAACTGCGCGTGCCAGTCACGGTATTTTGCTGTTTGATGAAGCAGATTCCCTATTTGCCAGTCGGACCAAGGTTGAAAGTTCGGTCGATCGCTACAGCAACATGGCCACGAATATGCTGCTGCAGGAAATCGAAAATTTTGAAGGTGTGGTGATTTTGACCACCAATCTTGAGAAGAACATCGACAAAGCGTTTGCGCGGCGCATCGGCTTCAAGATCAATTTTCCGTTTCCTGAAGCCGAGTTTCGCACCAGAATTTGGAAAACCCTGATGCCGGTCGGCTGCCCTGTCGATCCGAATTTGGACTGGGATTTGCTCGGGCAGCGCTTTGAGTTAGCGGGCGGTAATATCAAAAATGCCGTGCTTCGCGGGGCTTACCAAGCTGCGGCTGAGGGTGAAGTGGTGCGGTTCAAGCATTTGGAGTTTGCCGCAAGGCAAGAGTGCAAGAATGCAGGGAAAGTTTTTCGGGCTTCTGGGTTTGAAGACATGTTCTAAGCGGCGCTGCGCTGGGCGGACTGCCTTGCAGGCAGGTGGCTTTTTCTACACAAGGCTTTGATTATTCATAAGTTTGTGTAGCGGCGGGTCTCCGTGCCCGCCGTCCGCCGCAAACGCAGTTTGCGGTTGCTGCCTTGCAGGCAGTGGCGTTTTTGCCCTGCGGGCGGCGCGCCTGCGGCGGGGTGCAGTTGCGCTGCGCGCGGCCCGGCACGCTGAAGCGTGGACGAGCGGCGCTTGCAAGCGCCGGTTGCGCGCTATCGCGCTGGATGCAAAGGGGGAAAACCAACGCTCTTTGATTCCGTGCTTAGCCGCGAAGCCCCAAAAAAGCTGGCACTGCCCCCTCTGCACTCCCCCTTTCCTTTTGGCAACCGGTACGAGCTCGTTGCGCCCAAGGGCGCAACATCGCGTTGAATTCCCGCTTCGCGGCTGCAAGCCCGACGGCGCTGACGCGCTACGCCGCGGGGTAGTGGCGCGTCTGTACGATTGTGTAAGAATATACTGAGGTTCAGCCCGCGAAGGCGCGCTTTGTAGATGTTGCCGGTGGCTTTTAGCCACGCGGGCGTAAGGAAGAGAGGCCGCCAGAGAAGGGTGGCCTAAGAAAGGGTGGCGGACAGAGGCGTTAGGCAGAAATGGCGCATGCACCATTCGCACTATGAAACGACAGCCTTGTCTATTAGCATCGCTGCCGATGACTAGTCCCCCCGTCCCTTTTGAAGATGCGAAAAAGCCGCGACTAGCCTTGTGGTTTTGGTTGGTTGCGCTCGTGTTGACGGCGCAGGCGGTGTGGCCGAAGTATGAGCCGTACACGTGGTTGCTGGGGGATGGGTCGTTTTATGTCAATATAAATCAGACTATTTTGCAAAAGGGTGGCTTGGATCAGCATGGGGTGCATCCGGCGTCGTGGTACAATTTGAAGCTGGGTTGGAATCAGAACCTTGCGGAAGATTGGAGCAATATTGCGCTGGGTCGTGAAGGGAAATGGTATCCGAAGCACAATTTTTTGATGCCGCTTGTGTCCACGCCGTTTTATGCGTTGGGTGGGCGGACGGGCGTGCTGGTTTTTAATGTTTTACAGCTGATTTTGCTGGCTTGGTTGGCGGGGAGGTTGGCGGCGCATTTTGCGGGTGATTGGGCCGGCGCCATTGCGGCGATGCTAATGCTGAGCACGACCTACTGGCTGAAGTACGCTTACAATTATTCCAATGACTTGTTTTATACCAACTTGGTGATTGGCGGTGCGCTGGCGTTTTTTCGCGGACATCTGGCCACGGGCGGGGTGCTGTTGGGCTTGAGTTTTTGGTGCAAGATTACCAATGCGTTGTTTTTGCCGCCGTTTGCTTTGATTTTGTTGAGTAAACGCGATTGGCGCGGTTTTGTGCGCTTTACTGGGGCGGCGTGTCTGCCGGTGATGGGCTTTGCCTGCGCCAATTGGTATCAATTCGGCTCTCCGATTGTAACTTCCTATCAGCGCATTTTAATTGTGAAAGATGGCAATATCGCCGTAGGTAGCGCGGCCGATCTGTTCAAGACGCCGTTCAAGGATGGCCTTAAAGACATCTTTACCAGTGGCAGTGGCCTGTTCAAGACTTCGCCGCTGGCGTTTGTCGGCCTCCTTGGTTTTGTTGCGTTTTTTCGGCGCAATGGCCGGGCCGCGGCTGGCATTTTTGTTATGATAGCTGCCAATGTCCTGTTGTTCGTGAAGTACGACTTTTACGAAGATCGCTTTCTTTTCCCCGCTTTTGCCTTTGCCGTGGTGCCGATGGCCTGTTGGTTCAGCGCTTGGAGCGGTGCGCCCGGCTGGCTCATGCGCGGTTTTCGCGCGGTGTTTTATGCCGGCGAGACCGACGCCATTCGACCGCTGCGCGTTGGGGTCACCGCGGTTGTCGCTTTGATTGCGGCGCTTGGCGTGTGGTGGCTGCCGCGGTTGCAGGCGGCACCTCTCGATTTGCACGGGCAAATTGATCGCGCGCAAGTCTTTTTAGGCGATATTCCCTGCGATTACTTCAACAATTTGCGCGATGGCTGGGAATGTTCGCATTACGACGACCCGTCTGAAATCACCGGACGACACACGTTTTGGCAAAACAAGTTCAGCGGCGAGGAAAAACCCGTCGTATGGATGCATCCACAAATCGGCAGATCGCGGCGGATCATGCTCAATAGCGTGAACTTTCGTCAGCGATTGCTCTTCAGCGCTGGCCTGACGGATGCGTCGAGCAATAGCCCGGTTTTTGTCAAACTGCGGGTGGATGGCCAAGAGATCGCAACCCTTTCACTGGATCGCGCTGGGCAGTGGCAACAACTGGATTTGCCGACCAAGTCGACCAAGGCGCTGCACACTATTGAAGTCATTGCGCTAAGTGAGCGGACTGGCGGATTGCAGGTCGGAGTCAACTTGCGTGCGACCGGGTCGCCAAAGTAATCCAACGCATCGCGGTCTCAGCGGCCGCGCGGGGTAGGCCAGCGCGGCGCAACCGGCCGCGGCGCCACCGCATCGCGGCCGCGAAAGAGCGGCAGCGGCGGTTCAAAATTAGGCAATTCGGGTATTTGCGGCATGCCCCACGGCGCAACAGTCAAGAACGCGATCGCCACATCGTCCGGCCAGCGCGGCGGCAGCAAATTCAAGCCGCGATCCGACGCAAGCGCATGCATCCATTGAAGTAGCACCAGATTTTTCGCCTGCTGCTGCGCCAGCAGTGCCCACTGATCATCGGTCGGTTCTGGAAACGCATCGGGCTGCAAGTTGCGATAAATCGTCCAATTTTGCGCGCGAAACACCACCGGCATCGGCGGCAGTTCAAAATCGGTTGAATGCAACGTGCCCGTTTCAATGTACATCGCAATGTAATCGTAAAATCGCCCGTGGTTGTGCCAAGTAAACGCCTCTTGATCGATGATCGGCGGTGCTGGCAGTTGCGTCTTGCGGTTGACGACGATCGGTTTAGAACTCGTGTCGGCAAAACTGTACGGCACGTATCCTTGGCGAAACACCGCATAATATTCACCGATTGTGAACAGGAACCAGCGCGAAGGCCGCCTGGCGCGCAGGGTCAGCACGCTTTTGCCCGGCGGAATCGCGGCGTAGGCCGCGCGCACTTGGCCAAAGACATCGCGATCTTGGCGAAAGGAAAGCCCCGTAGCAACCGGCAAATAAATTGCCGCGATCACCAGCATGAGCGCGCCCGCGCGCACCCGCCACTTGGCGCTGGCAGGCGGACGCCAGACGTGCAACGGCAAGGCGGCTACGCAAAGGCAGGCAATGACTTCAATAAAGCGAAAATTGACGCCGTAAAGGGCAATCGGGCGCATCAAATTGCGCGGGAAGATGAAATACAAAATGCCGATAAGGCCCAAGGCCCAGCCGGCGTAGGAATTGGCTGAAATCAATGGCAGTTTGCCGGTGTGCTGCTGACTTGCGGCCTTGGGCGAAGGCGTTTGGGCGGCGGCAATTAGCCACAAAAGCAGGGCCGAGCCCCACAACAGCGTCAGAATTTCACTGGGGCGCGCCGAAAAAAGGTGCAAGGCATCGGAGCGGTACACGGCGTCGAACATGAAATCGGGAATTTGCCGAAGGTTATCCAGCGGTGCCAAGTGTTCACCGCCGTAAATCGCGGCGATGCGCTTGAACAGGCCGCCACCGGCCTGTTTGACTTTGAAATCGCTGGTGGCCACGCCTTGAACGAACACGAAGTAGCGCAAGAACCACGGCAAAAGGATGGCAATGGAGGGCAACGTCACGAGAATTTCGCGCAATGGCCACCACAGTGCGCTGCGCCAGCCGCGGCGCACACCAAAGATCAGGCCGAGTGTCGGCAGCAGCGCAAGACTTACGGCCCACAGCAAATAGTGCGTCAACGCGAGCAGGCACATTAACGCGGAAATCTGGAAAAATCGTTTGCGGTTGGGCTCTTGCATCCAGCGCGCGTGGGCGGCGAGCAACCAGAAAAACAGCGGAATCGACATCAGGTAGCTAAAAAAGCCCATGAAGAAATCGCAGTGCAACATCCACGGCAACACGCCCAAGATCAACCAGCGACTGTGGCCAACTGCACGAATATACGAAAGAACCGACCAAGGCATTGCGGCAATGCACAAAGACAACACGATGCGGTTGGCCAATTCCAAGTTCATGAAATGCGCAAGGATATCCACGCACTTGTAGTAGCTTAAGTAGGGCACTAGCGCATGGACTTCATCGTAATGCTGCTGATACAGGGCGCTTTTGGGTATGCCATGCAGAACAGTCATCAAATGCAAGTGCGCGGCACCATCGACGAGCGGCAGCAGATCAGCGGCCCAAATCGGCCACAGGCCGATGAGCGTGAGCAGCCCCGCGATCGAATAAAATAGCACAAGTTCAAGCCGTTGCGGCTGGTCGTCCGGCGGCGATGGTGCGTTGGGTTGGGCGTGTTCGACTTGCATCTGCGGGCGAAATCATACGGGCAACGCGCCGAGGTCGCCACATTGTCGGCGGTTTTGGCGCTGAATTTGCGGCCGCGGCGTGTGCACCTTATCTTGTTGAGGCTACGTCGCTGTGAACGGCGTCGCCTGCCGCGCATTTTTGTCGGAGCAAGCATGTCATCCAATCGGTTCATCGCATTATCTGCGCTATGTGTGAGTCTTTTTTCGCTCAACGCCAACGCTTTGCCGTTCAACAACGGCGATTTGTTCATCGGGCGATCGATCAAGCAGGATCCAAAAGATCGCGCGTTTAGTTTTGGCGCCAACTTTCAAATCGCGCCAGTCAAAGCGATTATTCAGTCGCAGGTGAAGAAAAAGGTCAACGATGCCGCGGCGAACGACCCGGCGATGAAAGTCGTGGTCGACAATTTGAAATACGTCGATACGGCAAAAATGAAGGAATACGCCGATAACGGCGACGTGGCCAAAGTCAAAGAATTGATGACCGCGCAAATTAAGGCGCAAAATGGCGGCGTGATTCCGCCCGATCAGCAAAAAGCGCTAGACGCGATTACGCCAGCCAATGTTAAAACGGTCGCCACGCTGGTGGAAATTTACAAGGAACCGCCGCAAAAAGTCATTACATTTTCACTGGAGCCGTGGGCGTCGCTGAATACATCGCCGGTACAAGTGACTGCATCGATTGCCATTGCTGGATTTCACACCGATGCGGGCAATTCGGTCGAACTCGGCAACGCTGGGCTTGATCTGAAAATCGGCGATCGCTATGGCGAATCGGGCATGGCTTTTGGCTGGTCGGCCGGTGTCAATGGCTGGGCACCGACGGGCACGGCGGATTCCGACACGATAGCCAATGCCAATCCGCTGTCCTTGCCAAAATACTCGCACAATTACGCGTCTGTCCAAGGCTATGGCTTGGTCGCCGCTGAACTGGGCATCGTCGATATCACGCTGCGCGGCGAATATACCGACATGTTTCCGGCAAAAGGCAAAGGCGATCAGTTGCAACTCGATCCGGCGCGGCGCACGTATGTGGTTGCGGGTGCAAGCGTTTTGGCCAATATGGGTTTGGTCGGCATCAGCTTGGAAGGCGACGGCGTCGTGTCGACGACCAACGCGGCGATGTTGAAGAATTTGGTGCTCCTTACGGCCGGTGTCCGCGGATATTTGGGCAATTTTTTGGTCGGCGGTGCGGTGCAGATGCCTGTGACCAAAGATACGACGCCTTCGACCGTGCAGGAAGGCGGCGCAGATTCGCTCGCTGCTGTTAACTTTTTGATTAACGCGCAGATGAAGTTTTAGCATACACTTCGGCCCATGAAAGACGCGTATGCTCGGGCGGTCGTCGCCGATTCGAATGGAAATATCTTTGATCATCCTGACCTTGCGCTGCTCGGTTGGGACGGCGAAGCGTGGCGTCAGCCGCTGCCCGATGAACTGATAGCGTTGCCCAAAGGCAGCGATCTGTTCGTCCTGCCGCAACGCCGACCGTATGCCGTTGATTTAACGACGGATGAGCCAGTCGAAGTCGAAGGTGATGAAACAACAGGTATCCTTCAAGCCGTAGCGGCCTTTGTCGCACCTGCTTACCTGCGCCTGCTGCATCCCGCGTATGACACGATCGAGGGCGCGCCGGAGTTAACACTTTACGCCTACACGGCCGTCGGTTGGCAAAATGGCCGCTTTGTCGTGCCGGCCATGCGCGTCGACAGCGACAAGCGGCAAGATCCGTATCGCTTCGACATTGCGCAAGTGCAAGCAGGAGTTAACAAAATCCGCGCCGAACATCCGCACAACGGCGCCATCAAACACATCGAACACTGCGCACTCGTCTACCACTGTCGCGCCGCACAGAATTTCTTCTTGGGCCGTTGGGAAGCCCCCATGCCCGCGGCTTCGACCTGTAACGCCGCGTGTGTAGGCTGCATTAGCGATCAAAGTGAAAGCACTTTTGCCGCCAACCACGACCGCATGAAGGTGCCGTCGGTCGCCAAAGATTTGGTGGAACTGGCGGTTTTGCATTTGAATCGCGTGCCAAATGGCGTGGTGAGCTTTGGCCAAGGCTGTGAAGGTGAACCGCTGATTCAGGGCAAAGTCCTTGAAGACACGGTGCGCGGCATCCGCGAGCGCACGCAAAATGGCATCGTCAATATGAACAGCAATGCATCTTTACCGCGTATTGTCGCGCGCTTGGCCGATGCGGGTCTGGATTCAATGCGCGTCAGCATCAATTCCGGTCGCGAAGCCGTTTACACCGCGTATTACAAACCGCGCGGCTACAATTTTGGTCATGTCCTTCAATCTGCTAAAGAAATGTCATCGCGCGGCAAATATGTGTCGCTGAACTATTTCATTTTTCCCGGCGTGTCCGACAACCTGGCGGAGATCGACGCGATTTCAAAGTTTATCGAGGACGGCGGTGTGAGTTTGGTGCAACTGCGCAATTTGAATATCGATCCCGAGCTTTACCTGCGCGTTCTGCCTGCGGATGCTGTGCAGCAGCCGATTGGCGTCATCGCCATGGTGCATGAATTGCGCAAGCGTTTTCCGTCGTTGCGCTTTGGCTATTTCAATCCGCCGCGCACGATTATGGGCAAGGCGGGGCCGCTGCCGGGCGCGAATTTGCAAGTGGATTTTGAAACCGCGTAAAAAGCGGCTCGCGGCGGCTGAAGTTTTCACCCCAACCGCCGCGCCACAATTGCCGCTAAATTTGCGTACCTAGCCTAGAACGGTACCGCGGCGGCCTTCGCGTCAGTCGTCACACCGGTCTTGTTCGGGTTGGTGCCGACAAAAGTGACTTGCATCGCACGCACTTCGCGGTCCAAACGCTCCACGCCCTGCTTGTCCGCCCACTTGTGGCTGTGCATCGAACCCTCGACAAAGACCATGCGGCCCTTGTCGAGGAACTGCGCACAGTGCTCGGCGTTCTTGCCGAACACGCTGACTTTGTGCCACTCCGTGTGCTTTTCGTGCTCGCCGTTCTTGCCGCTGGTGCGGTAGGACGTCGCGACGCTCAGGCGCGTCACGCTGTCGCCATTGGGCATTTGCCGCAGCACCGGTTTGTCACCCAAACGGCCGATCAACAGAACTTTATTCAAATCACTCATTTTGTCTCCATCACTTGCGATCACACTCGGATCGCTGTCAAACAACGGTCGCTGTCGCCGTTGCATCCAATTGCCGCAAAGTCCACCGACGTCTTCAATCACGCCGCTTCCTCCACGTCCGTGCCGACATCAATCGGCGCGTTGCTCAGGAGCGCTACAATGCGCTCACACAAATCGGGGCGGGCTTTGAGTTCGGCCACCGAGCGATCGCGCCCTTGACCGACGGTCTCATCGCCCAGTTTGTAAAAAGCGCCCGTGCGCGTAATGACTTGCGTCAACACGGCGGTGTCGAACACTTCTGCCTCGCGCACAAAGCCGGTGCCGAACATCAGGTCGATTTCGCATTGGCGAAACGGCGGCGCCACTTTGTTCTTCACGACCTTGATCTTCAGCCGGTTGCCCGTGGCCTGCTCGTCTTTTTTCAAGCCGCCAATGCGCCGGACGTCGATGCGAAACGACGCGTAGAATTTCAGCGCATTGCCACCGGTGGTCGTCTCCGGACTGCCCATCATCACGCCGATCTTCATGCGGATCTGATTGATAAAAATCAGAATCGTCCCGGTCTGATGCGCCAGACTGGCCAGCTTGCGCATCGCCCGCGACATCAACCGCGCTTGTAGACCAACGTGGGTATCGCCCATTTCACCATCAATTTCAGCACGCGGCGTCAGTGCAGCCACCGAATCGACGACAATCACGCCGATTTCGCCGGAACGCACCAGCGCTTCGACGACATCCATGGCCTGTTCGCCGCAATCCGGCTGACTCAACAGCATTTTTTGACAATCGATGCCCAAACCACGGGCATAGCGCAGATCGAGCGCGTGCTCCGCGTCCACAAAGGCAGCCACGGCACCCAACTTTTGCGCCTGGGCGACGATGGACAGCGCCAAAGTGGTCTTGCCCGACGATTCGGGGCCGTAAATCTCAACGATGCGGCCCTTTGCCACGCCGCCGACGCCCAAACAGCGGTCCAACGCAAAGGATCCGGTTGAAACGACGTCGAGGTCCTTGTCCACCGCGTCGCCGTCGGCGGTCATCAAGATGCCGCGGCCAAAACTCTTCTCCGCCGCTTTGATCAGATCATCGATCGCCTTGATGCCAAATTTGTCTACCATGGGAAACCTCCGGACACAGGGCGGACCTTGCAGAACTTGAACTTCAAGCGCTTGCAGGGACCGTTGAATCGGCGGCGACTGAGCATCGCGCACCTTGAAACGACACAGCTTTTGCTGCATCGACTGGCGACGAACCTAGGCTGCCTGGTTCACTTGTTCGTCAAAGTGGCGGTATTGCAAGGCTTCGCCGATGTGCTCGGCGCCAATCTCCTGACTTTCTGTCAGATCAGCCAACGTGCGGGCGACCCGCCAAATCTTGTCGTGTGCGCGCGCCGAAAGGCCAAAACGCTCCATCGCCGTTTGCAACAAGTCGTGCACCGAAGCGGCCAGAGGGCTGTGCACGCGAAGCGCGCTCATCGGCACGTTGGCATTGGTACCGCCGCCCAAGTACTGGTAACGCAAGGTCTGAACTTCGCGCGCCCGACACACGCGCGCTTGCACAACGCCCGAAGTTTCACTTGGCGGCGCGTGGCGCAACATCGCAGGTGACACCGCCTGCAGCCGAATTTGAATGTCGATGCGGTCGAGCAGCGGCCCACTCAAGCGACCGCGGTAGCGTTCAATCTGGGCATGGCCGCACACGCAGGGCTTGTTGGTCGCTCCCAAATACCCGCAAGGACAAGGATTTAGCGCAGCGACCAGCATCGGACAGGCCGGAAACGTCGCGACCAAGCGCGCGCGGGTGACCGTGGCGTTGCCGTCTTCAATCGGCTGACGCAGTGTTTCCAGCACGTTACGCGGAAATTCAGCAAATTCATCCAGAAAAAGCACGCCGCGGTGGGCCAACGACACTTCACCTGGCTTGGGATTGCTGCCACCGCCGATGAGCGCCGCGGCACTAACTGTATGATGGGGCGCGCGAAAGGGTCTTTCGCTCAGCAGACCGGTACCGCGCGGCAGCAAGCCGGCCACCGAATGAATTTTGGTGACTTCAATGGCTTCATCTTGCGACAGCGGCGGCAAAATTGTCGGTAAACGCCGTGCTAACATGGTCTTACCCGTCCCCGGCACCCCCGTCATCACCAAGTTGTGCCCACCCGCGGCGGCGACTTCGAGTGCGCGTTTGGCGGCTGCGTGGCCGCGTACATCGGACCAGCACATCGGCGCGCGCATGGCGCGGTACGGCGCCCGGTCGATGATGTCCGGCCACGGCATTGTACCCCGGAGACAGGCGACCAGGTCGGCGATCGTTTGTGCGGCGCGAATTTCCACGCCGTGCACAGCGCGCGCTTCGGCGACATTGTCCGCAGCGCAAATCAAGCCGTTGAGGCCCAATTCGCGGGCGAGTTCGGCCACCGCTAATGTCCCGCAAACCGGACGCACAGCGCCATCGAGCGAAAGTTCGCCGATAACCATCCAACCGGTCAGCACGTCTTGCGCCAACACGCCTTGCGCGATCAGCACCGCCAGCGCGACGGGCAAATCGAAACTTGTGCCTTCTTTGCGCAAATCGGCTGGCGCCAAATTCACGGTCACGCGGGTAAACGGAAACGGCAGACCGCTGTGCCGGATCGCACTGCGCACGCGCACACGGGCCTCACGCACGGACATTTCCGGCAAGCCCACGGTATCGAAACTGGGAATGCCCGGCGACACATCGCATTCGACGTCGACAGTTCTGGCTTGCACGCCGATTACGGAGGCGCTGAAGATTTTGGCGAGCATCGGCTTTCCCAGTTGTTGCCGCGGCAGCATCGCCGGACGCATCAGAGCCTTTGCAATTAATGGGCCCGAGCCGTGCCAAAGAATCTCTGCTGAATTTAGGTGGTTTTTTCCAAACAACGTGCCGCGGTGAGACCTAGCGCATTGGGTCTCACCCAGTCTCATTCGGTCTCACTTGCTCTCGGTCGGCGCCGCTTTTGCCATCGCCATCCGTTATTGCTATGCTGCTACGGTCTTTTGCGCGAGGGTCCGCAGATGTTTTTCGCCAATTTCACCGTCAACGCTCGGCGCAACCGCGCGGCGATCTGGCTGATTTTGGTCCTTGAAATCTTTGCGTTGGCCAGTTGTGATTCGCTTTTCAAGCGCGCTCGGCGGCGTTTTGGGGTCAGCTGTGGCCGTAACGGCGAATGCGAAGGCGGCAAGTGCTTTCAAGGCCACTGCACGCAAGCCTGCACAACTGGTGGGGAATGTGAATCCGGCGTCTGCCTTGAAACCGTTTGTCAGCAAAGCGATGAGGACTTTGACGGCGATGGATTGCTCAACAAACGCGAATCCAAAATTGGCACCGACGCAGGCAAAATCGATACGGACGGCGACGGCATCCCCGACGGCGTGGAAGTTGGAATCGACCCCGACCACCCGATCGACAGCAACGCCGACGGAATTCCAGACGCATTGCAGTCAAATATCAATGACTTAGATGGCGACTGCATCCCTGACGTCTTTGACAAGATCCCCAACGGCTCCGATCCATTGCCCGCTGCGGCCGACTTGTGCAACCAAGGCGTTTGTGCCGACAATCTCGATAAAATTACCGTGGTTTGCAAAGCAGACACGCCGAGTACCGCTGCCTCCACCGCGGCCGGCTGCAAGGGCTGTGTGTGCGACGGCACAGGCGTCAAAGATTGGCAATCGCCGGAAACAGGTTGCGACAAACTCGACAACGACTGCGACGGAAAAACCGATAACGGCTTGGTCTGGAAGGGTATTGCCGTGGGCGAGGTCTGCCACGCCGATGTCGGCATTTGCCAATTGGACGCGGCGGGCAACCTCGCTCAGGGCGTGGTCAAATGCGCGGCCGACAAGACGGCCACGTGTTCGACCTTGGAAACATTGAAGAAAGCTGAGACCTGCAACGGCGTCGATGACGATTGCGATGGCAAGACCGACAACGGTTTCTTGTGGAAAACCAAAGAAGTCGGGGCGACCTGCGGCGAATGCTATTTGCCGCCGGTGACTTGCGCCGACGGCTCGGGGGCGGCGATCAGTTCGGCCACCGTTGCCTGCACAGCCGACGGAAAAACGGCCAGTTGTTCGGCGCTTGCGTTTGCAAAGGAATTTCAGATCGGGCCGGCCGGTGCGCCGCAACCGCGCAGGTCTTGGAGCGCCGCTGTCATGGGCGGTTCCGGCAAGCTGATGGTTTATGGCGGACAAGTCATTGGATTTGAAGGCTATGCCAGCAGAGACGACCGCTGGACGCTCGCGTTGCCGCCGCAGGCCCAACAGTCCAATCCGCCCCAACCGTGGCAATGGAGCGGCCAAGAGGCGCCCGGACTATCGACTGATGCCGCCCTGATTTGGGACGAGATTGGCAAACAGGCTGTTTTGACTGGCGGACACGGCGACCAAGCGACGCATATCTGGACCCTGGACGCGCAAGGCAAATGGCTGAATCATTCAGATTTGGCTGACGATGCACCCGGCTATCTGAAGCCTTTGCCCTTTGATCCGACAGAGAAATTTCCGACCCAAGCGGCGATTCTGCAAATCGACAAGTGTTGCGACAAGCGCATGTTGGTTGTGGCGATTCCGGGGCAGCCGGATCTGTTGCAACTGCCGATGGATGCTACGCAAGGTGATGATTGGACTGTCTTGCCGCTGCCCAACGATCCGACGCCGGCCGCTTCCGGTTCGCTGCTTTGTCTGACGACGGCCCCTGACAAAAAACTGGCGATTGCGCTGACGGATAGCAAACAACTATTTATGTTGAGTGTGTTGCCGGGTGATAAGTTCGTCTCGCAAACCGAGCTGAAGCCTTTGGGTGCGTCGTCCGGCGCAGATGTGGGCGACAACAGCCCGCAATGCGTCATCAACGACCAAGGACAGTTGCATATTTTTGGCGGGCACAACTCGGCCAAGGGTCATGGCAAGCATGTAGTTGGAACAATAGACCTTGTCAGCAAATCCATCGATTTCAAAATCGCGGCCGACGCACCCAAGGATGCGGTGCTGTTTGCCCGCAGCAGCGGTTTTGCGCAATGGAATCCTAGCAGCAAATCAATCGTATTTGGCGGCGGATACCGCTATGATAACGATGGAATGCATCGACAAGGGCTGCACGACGTCTGGAGCGTCCAAGGCCTAAATCCGCCGCAAAGGCTGGACACGGAAGCACCCCAAGGCCGCATCGGCCAAGCCAGCGGCTGGTCGCAAAAAACCCAGCAGTTTTGCATCGCGGGCGGCCTTACTATCGATCTGCCCGATACCGATGACGATTCCGGCCGAACCCTGCCAGTGACCGATGCGTGGTGCAGTGCGCCGACCGGGCCGTGGGTCAAGCTCGCGACCAACAAGCCAGTACTTTTCGCGTTTGGCCAATCCGCCATCGATGCAGTCACCAACCGATTGGTCTTGGTCGGCGGTTTGCAATTGACTGAAAAAGTTGTCTTTGACGACATTCACCTGCTATGGAAGGACAATCTGCCGCGCAACAAAAAGCAGGAAATCGACAGCAATTGGGCGCCCGTTGTCGGTGTGCGCACGCTGGATTTGGCCAGTGGCATTGTCGCTGCGGCCGCTTCTACGGGTGCGCCCACGGTCACGGCGGCGAGCCAGGCTGTCGACGTTGTGCGCAACATGCTCATCGTGTTCGGTGGTTTTGACGCCAAATTTGAAACGCAGACGTTTCGCACCTTGGACCTAGCGACGCTGAAGTGGACCGATTTGGCAGTCAACTTTACCCAAGATGGCAAGGGGCCGCTGCTGTTTTTGCCGCCGCCGCGTTATGGCGCGCTGCTGCTTTACGACCCGTTGCTGAGTTTGGTCACGATCACCGGCGGTGCGGAACGCCAAATTGACAATAAAACCGGTGCATTGGGCGAACAAATTTTGGTCGACATTCCACCGCTGCCCGGCGGCAAATCTGTTCAGGATCAGGCATGTTTCGGTTTTGATTTTATGGACTTGTGGGCGTATAAGTTGCCCACGCCGGCGCTGACCAAGGCGCATATCGTCCTGCCGACTTACGCCGACCCGGGTATCAATGACAAACCGTTGCTGCAGCAATTTTTCGGCGGGCCGCTGTTTGCGCCCGTGCTGTACGATGCCGCAGGATCGCGGGCTTTTATCGTGGCGCAGGGCCACAACCAGCCGGAATCGCAACTCGATGGCAAAGGGGTCAAGCACATTTGTCCAAAGCCGAGCGAAGCCAATATTCTGCGCGCCGACGTGACCTTGGCGATGAGCTTTGGCACTTGCGGCAAGGCACCGGATTTCCAGAATCTGCAAGCGCACTTGGATCCTTCGCCGACCAAGGTCCCGCCCTCCGCCATCTTGTCGAGCACGGCCTACGTCGACAGCTCGCGCATGAGTTTGCTGTGGGGCGGCCTCAATCCAGATGCGACACCGGCGACCGGTCTGTGGCGTTTGGACCAGACCTGCGCAACCAAGCCCTGATGATCGCACAGACTTCCCCCGACGCCGTGCTACACACCGCAGAGATCGTGACGCCGCTGCCGTGGGCGCAGGTTGAAAGGCTGCAGCAAGTGGTGCTTAAGTTCGCCCACGATATGACCAATTCGCTCGTTGTCAGCGTTTCGCACACCGACTTGGCGCTGATGACGGCGACCGATCCCGCGCAAATTGCCCTTTTGACGCAACTGCGACCGCATATTGCCGCGCCCTTTGAGGTACTTGCGGCCGGACGCGCTGTGTTTGCTGGCGCGGCGCGGGATGGCGCGCGCACGTTGGTGGCCTTGAGGGAGTGCATCCAACAGCACGCAATGATGGAACAAGTGGCGATTACTTGGCGCATGGACCTCGACGCTGTGCCGCCAGAGATGAACGCGGCCGACTGGACGCACATTGTTGAAGTGCTGGTGCAAAATGCCTTGGACGCCCACGCCTGCGCGGCGCGCGATCTCGCGCCTGGGCAGTTCGCGGGCGCGCGCGAAATCTCCGTATCGGCACAGCCTAACCAAGGCATCTGGTTGCGCGTGGCCGACAATGGGCCTGGTTGCAGCGACTTGCACGCCGCCGCCAACGGCCAGTTGGCTCGCGCGGGCAAAGGCCATTTGGGGTTGGGGCTGACGGTGGCGGCATCGCTATGCGCGCAAGCCAACTTGGAGCTTGTGTTACAACCCAATGAAAGCAGTGGCCTGATCGCCAGCGTGCGCGCGCGGAGTTGACGCCGCGGCCCAGCTTGCCGATACTGTAAGCTGCGGCTTTACGCGTTCGCGCTGAATTTTTGCGCGAGGAACTACACATGCTGAATAAGACTCACTTTCGTCGCGCGCTGCTTGGTCTGACGACCGCTTGCACAGCCCTTGGCCTCAGCGGCTGCGTCACCGACGAATTTGTCACTTTACCTAAAGATTATAACATCATCCACAATCGGTCGGTTCGCGTCGATGTCAGCAAGTGCTTTTTGCAAAGCGATTTGGACAAACCCATCGATTGTCCGGGTGATGCTTCGCCCGCCAATGGCCTGACGGTGGCGACGTTGCGCGGTGTCAACAAGGCGCCGTTGCTGGCGATCGACGACGACGCTACTACCGATTATCTGCGTCATTACAACGAATTGCGCCCATCGATGATCCGGTTGTCGCCGGGTCTGGGCTGCGCGTACACGCTGCAGGGCATGTGGAAGCCGATTGACGCCAAGGGTGTGGCGATTGCAAATCCGGCGCTGTGGACCGCGGCGATGGCTGAAGATCTCAACAATTACAATGTTCAACCGCTAAAGGACATGATTGCGGCTTCGCGATCGGCGGGGGTTAATTATCCGCTGTGGACGGCCGCTTATGATCTGGGCGATGGCAGCGGCAAGTGTGTGTATGAAAATGGCCAGCAAAAAGGCAAACCGATCGACAATCCGTTGCTCTATGCCACGATCATCATGCGCATTGCCACGTATTTCAACGACAATTTGCCCAACGACAACCAAAAGACCGTCGCCGCCTGCAAAAGCAGCGCGCCGCCGTGGGACTGTTCGTTTTCGCTGCTGAATTTTGAATACGGCCGCGATCCCAATGGCGCGGGCGGTTACACCGACGCGACCATGAACAAATGGCTGGAGGGCTACAAGCAATTGGCGACCGCAATCCGCGCGAAATATCCGGCAAAAGGCAATGACGTCAACATCGTTGCGCCATCGGTGGTCATTCACGGTGTAGCGGATGCGGACCCGGCTAACCCAAAACGCAACTGGATTTACGCCTTTGTAGATTATGTGGTGGCCAATAAGCTGCCACTCAGCCACCTGTCGTTTGAGGTGGAGGCTGCGACTCCGGTGGAGGCGCGCAAAATCGTCCAATTTGTCAGCAAGTACGCGGCTCTGAAGGGTTTGAAGTATGAGAAAGACCTTCACGGCGTGGATGGCACTGGGCCAATTCCGCTGTGGGTCACCGACCTGCGCCTGACGAAAACGGATTACCCAGCTACAGTTGCAGCCGATGCGGATCGTTTGTCCGCCTACAAAGGTGCATTTTACGCCGCGTGCAAAATCATGTGGCAAGGTCTTGTGGCCGAAGCGACCATCGGCGATGTGCCGCGTTTGCCCACCATCGACAAAATCGGCGCTGCCAAATTTGACGTGCTGAAAACCGCGCGCGACAGTGATTTCATGTGGTTTGGCGAAACGAACGCCGCTGTTCCGGCGCCGAATGCCGCGTTGCGCCCGGCCGCTTGGCACAGTTTTTGGTTTAATAGCCCCTACTTGAATGGTCGTCAGATGGTCGGCGTCGAAAATGGCCCGGACGCGCTGGGTCTGAGCGGCACGCCAGCTTCCGACCCGTTGAGCGGTTTGATCGTGTTGGCAACGCGCGAGACTTGCCGCGATCAGCTGAACAATCCAACGGATTGCGAATCTTCGGCGGGCATGAATGCCGAAGCGGCGGGGCGCCAGCACCGTGTGCGCGTCATGGTGGCCGATCTGAATTTGGCTGCGGACACCGCGTCGGTCGGCAAAGGCCAAACCGAGCAAATGCTGCGCATTCAAATTGAAAAATTGCCGGTGGCCACCAAAACGGCGATGTTCAAATGGGCGTTTATCGACGGCACGGCAAAAACTTGGTGCCACAACGACGACAAGGGCGCCTACAGCTGCCCGTTTGTCTTTCCGGAACAAGGCTTAACCGACGTCAGCGACGGCTCCATCCATTTCAGCCGCTCCGTGGGCGTGCCTAGCCTGCATTACGTTGAGTTTCTCTATTAGATCAACAGCTCCAGTCTCGATCGTTGGCTGACCTTTGTCGATCTTCGGCGTATGGGGTAAACTCCCGCGCCCATGCAAATGCCCCTTCAAAATCAGCGCCGTTTCGATCTGCAGGGTCTGTTGCTGTCGTTGGAACACCGCGCGCCGATTACGGTTCTCGGCATGGCCGAGGCTGGGGTGGTGCCTTTGGTGCTGGCCACGCTGCGCAACGAGCTCAAGCGGCCGTTGGTGATTGTGGTGCCCAATGCGGCGCGGCTGGAGCATGTCGTTGAAGGGCTTACGACTTTTGAAGGCGAGATGTGGCCGGGCCTAGCGCCGGTGCTGACGTTCGAAAGCAGTGATGTTTCGCCTTTTCAAGATGTTGCGCCGATGCGCGCCGTGGTGCAGCGGCGGCTGTCGGCGGCGTACAGGTTGAATCTGGGTCTCGGCGTCGCGGCCGTGGTGATGACCGCAGAAGCGCTGTTGCAACGCACCCTTTCGGCCGATACGTTGGATCGCGGCACAGCGATTGCGTCCGTGGGCAGCAATCTGGACACCGTTGAACTGGTCGAAATGCTGTCTTTCGGCGGCTACGAACGCGTGCCAATTGTGGAAGATCCGGGGACTTTTTCCTTGCGCGGCGATGGTCTGGACGTGTGGAGTCCGCTGTACGATTATCCCGTGCGCATCGACATGCGCGGCGATGACGTGGGAACCATGCGCTTTTTTGCGCCCGACAGCCAAGAATCCGCCGGTTTGCTCATCGATTTTCTCATGCCGCCGGTGCGCGAATTGCTGCTCGACCCGCAAACCGTGATGATTGCAGAACAAAGGCTGCACGATCTGGCCAATCAGCTCGATGTCGGCAACGTCGAATTTCGCTCAATTGTCGAGGAATTGCGCGCAGGTCACGTGGTGCCCGGCATGGACGCGCTGGCACCGGCGCTGGCGCCGTCGCGGCAGACACTGCTGGAACTGGCTCAGCACAAAGGGGAATTGGCCCCGATCATCGTGCTCGATGGCCCGGATGCCTGCATGCAAGCGCTGGAAAGTGCGTGGCAGCAGCACGTACACGATCACAAAATCGCCCGGGAAAATCTGCGTTTTGTTTATCCGCCACAGGAAGTCTTTGCGACGCCGGATGAAGTTCGTCAGCAGTTACAGCAGCATTGCCAGCTCTACGTGCGGCCGTTTGCGATTTTGGAAGAAGGCCGCCTGTTGCCGACTTTTGTGCTCGACGTCGGCTCAAACCGCGAAGTTACGGCGGAATTGCGCGAGGCGCGCGGGCGCGACGAAGGCCTGCGCCCCCTTGTCGCGCGCATACGCCTAGCGCGCAAGTTGCAGGAATTGGTGGTGATTGCCGCCCATTCCGAAGGCGGTCGCCAACGCTTGGCAGCGATTTTGCGCCACTATGGCGTGGGCAGTGAGTTTTTGGATGGCCCGCTGCGGCCGTCCGACATCCCTGAGCTGCGTTTGCGCAAGGATTTGGATGTGTTGCTGGTGCTGGGCGGTTCGGGTGAGGGCTACCACATTGAAGCCTTGCA
>CAMDBH010000015.1 GCA_945889325.1 Klebsiella pneumoniae | reverse complement strand
TCAGAAAATACTTTTAATAATTCAGCAATTGTGTTCCAAACCGTGCGCCCCAATGTCCGCAGATCACCGGTTGGCGGTAACCAGGGCTGATAAAGTTGAGAATATCTCTCAAAGTGTCAGATGGTTACCGTTCTTGCGATCGCCCTGTTTCATCAATGAATCCGCGCGGCGCGCATCGCCGCGGGATCGCCAACCGACCGGCCCTGAGGTGGCCGGTCGTTCAAGGATTGCAAAAGTTCTGGCGTTTGAAGCCAAAATCGTCGAGCGCCAAATCACGGGATGGGTGTCGGCGAAGAGATCAGTTTACCGAATCGTCGCTTGGCACGACGTAGTCACCTTGCAGCGTGTAACCCGCCGCCAATTTTGCATTTGCCTGTTTTTCTGATGTCGGATTGTGCTGAACGATGTCATCGTGGCGGCGCTGCACTTTGATCGCGCGGTGCAAGACGCGGTCGCGTTCGCCAGCAATGACTTCAAAGACTAGCTGCCAATCCTTTGGCACAATTAGCATTTGTGCCAAACCCTGCCGCAGGCGAGCGTGGGTCGGTTCGCTGCGCAGCCAGTCGGCCAAACCCGGACTGGGGACCTGCAACCGCAAGCGATTTTCGTGGCGATCGATGCCAGGCAGAGTCGCCAGTACGTCTGCGCCCGCGATGCCCGCCGCCTTGAGGCGATCGAGTACTTCCTGCCAGCGCGCAGGCAGTTGGTCAAAGGCTATCTTATCATGAACTTCTGCATCAACGACGTGTGCGTTCGGCACGGCTGATCGCACGACAGCGGGAACAGGCATCGCCTCGCGCAGCGATTGTAACGCCCAATGAATCAAGACCTTGTCGCGCACGTAGTCGCCGGCGCATGCCGGGCAGCCGTTGTGGCAAGGGCAGTGGGCCACGAGTTCGATCGCGCCTTCAACAATTGAGTCTATATAATCAAAGGCTTTGGCCGCGTAACCCAAACCACCCGGGTGGCTGTCATAACAAATCAGGGCGGTGCGGGTTTTGCCACTTTGCTCATCCACATAATGAAAACTGGTGCCCCGCAGGTCTGACCGTTCCGCCATCGTGCGCATGCGCGCGCAAGCGAGAATCGGCTGCACCATGCCGACCAAAGTCTCCTGATTCTCTTTGCCTAGAACCCTCAGCACGGATTCAGGAATCGGAATCCACACCCCTTCGGTTTCCAGTGAAAGGCGCAGCGGTTCGTGGAGCGCTTCATAGCCTAAGTTCTGATGGTTGTGGAATTCCAGCATCTTGTAGCCGACCACTGCTTCATCGACGCGCACATCGCCAAACGAAGCATGCGTGCGCACCACTGCGCTCGGGGATGCCAAGGGCTTTTGCTCCTGCGTTAGCAAAACGTCAATATTGCTGCGCACATCCGGTTGGGTGTAGAAATTCTGTTCAACCGGCACCACCGTCGCCGTGTGGCTGACCAAGTCCAGCGTTTCTATTTGATATTGCACGCCATCGTGCAAGTACACCGCGCGGGTGTGCGCCTCGCGATAGACTTGCGGCCGGTCCATTTCCGTAATGGTCTTACCAGTCAGGCGGTTGACGATTTTGAAGCGGTCGGCTTCCAGGTTGCGCAAGCTGAACTCGCCAGCGGGAAATGGCCCGCCGTGCCAATGCCAATTGCCTTGAATATCTCGTACTTCTCCGGCCTTGTGTAGAACTGGCAGGATTTCTCCCAGATCCGGAAATAGGGCGGCGTCGTCCGGGCAAAGCGGCAATTCCGCTGCAGCAGCGCGCACATGGGCCAACTGAATCGCCAAATTGTCGCGATCGACCACGGCGTGTTCGGCGGGCTGGCCCAGCAACCAATCCGGATTCTCGGCGATGTAGGTATCTTCAGGGGATAGCGCCAAGATCAGGATTGCGTGGGCGACTTCACCGCGGCGTCCAGCACGGCCCATCTGCTGCCAAAACGAGGCCCGTGTGCCCGGGTAGCCTCCTTGGACGACGACTTGCAAAGCACCAATATCAATACCCAATTCGAGTGCATTGGTTGACACAACGCCGAGTAATTTGCCTTCAACCAACGATTTCTCGACTTCGCGCCTCTCCTTGGGCGTGTAACCGCCGCGATAGCCGGCCAGCAGATAGCTCTCGTCGTGCGCGCCTGCGACCTTGCTGAGGCGATCACGCGATTCCTTCAAGACAATCTCCGTTTCCTTGCGACTGCGGCAAAAACCGATCGACCGGTGCTGCGTTTGGACCAAATGTGGCAAAAGCAACGACATTTCAGCGGTAACCGACTTGCGCATGCCGTTTTCGAGCAGGGGCGGTTGCCAAAAATGCACAATTTTGCCGGCAGAAGGCGAACCGTCGCGATCGATCAAGCGAAAGGATCGGTGGCAAAGTGTTTCCGCGTGCTCCTTCGCATTGGCGATCGTTGCTGAACTACAGAGAAATTGTGGCTTGCTGCCGTAGTGGGCGCAAATTCGCAACAAGCGACGCATCAGATTGGCAAAGTGCGCGCCGAAAGCGCCGCGGTAGGTATGGAGTTCGTCCAGCACAATGTAGCGTACATTGCGGAAAATATGAGCAAAGCCTTGGCGTCCATGCGAAGGGAGCAGGGCTGCGTTGAGCATGTCTGGATTGGTCAGCACCAAATTGCATTTGTCGCGGATGCGCACACGTTCGGCGGGCGGGGTGTCGCCATCGTAAACGCCGGCTTCCACGCGCACGCCGCGAATTGGATCGACCAGGCTAAGGATGCCTCGCAACTGGTCTTGCGTCAACGCTTTTGTTGGAAACAGCAAGATCGAGCGTGACGACGGATCCTCCAAGACCGATTGAATCACCGGAAGCAGGTACGCCAGCGATTTTCCGCTGGCGGTTCCCGTCGTAATAACGGCATTTTCGCCGTCCAAGGCTGCGCCAAAACTCTCAGTTTGATGGCAGTAGAGTCGAGTAATTCCACGGGATTGTAGCGCTTGCACCAACAGCGGATGCATTTGGGCGGGCAACGGCGCAAATTCCGCATCGCGGCCTGCAACGCGGCGCGTCGCCACGATGCGATCCGCAAAGCGGCCGAGAGACAATTCATTGCGCGCCGCGACCTTCTGAGCGGATGCGTACTTGCCCGGCACCAAATCGTCGTTGGAAACATCGCTGAATTTTGCCATGAACGGTGCGCCTCCCGCGATGTATTGTAGTGAGGACTGAACGTTTGTCCAGTGTTATTTTTCGCCTTCAGCGGGCGACAACGCCTGATCGCCGTCAAGCCAGATCGCGCCGTCCGCCAAATGGGCCCGCCAGCGCTGGATGGAGAGGATGGGTATGTCGGGACTCTTGCCTGTGCGCAAGTCAAAACGCCAGCCATGGTGCGAACAGGTAAGGATACATTCGCGGTCAATTTCACCGCCTTGCAGTGGAGCGTACTGGTGCGGGCACAATCCGTCGACAACAAACAATTCTGCACCGCGCAGGACAACCAACAGTGGATCGGCAATACCTTCGATGTTGACGGTTTTTTGGCCGTCTTCTAGCTCTTCGACAGCGCAAAGCCGATGGATCACGAGGGCGTCTCCGCGCGCTCGCTGGTGCAAGTGGGGCAGGGGCAGATGCCGCGCAAGTAGCGAAAAGAATAGATTCCCGAGTTGTGGCCATCGCCCCAAGTGAAGCGCATGGCGTACTTGCCGACCGGGTCGACACCGCTCACAGTCAAGGCGCTGTTCGCGCTGCGGTTGCCGAGGTTGCCAGCCCCCGAAACAATATTGAAACCAGACCGATTTTGCCTTACGACCAGCGTCGTCGGGGCGCCATGGGTGCCTTTGCACGTGGCACACGGGCACTTCTCACGCAAAAGTGATAATTCATAAGTACTTTCATGGGCATCATCCCAGACGATGGCGACTGTGCCGTCCGGATTCCAAGCGAGGTGAACGGGTTCAACATTTTCAAAGGGACGAAATTCCATGAAATATCCAATAGTTTGCAAAATTTCTACGGGGCAAATGGCCCAAGATCTACGACGAGCGGACGTCGCAAGATGGTTTGGGTCATCGCCAAAGCCGTGATCGGCGTCAGCAATATGCCATTGCGGTAGTGGCCGCTGGCGACAAACAACCCCCCCATTTGCGGATGCTCGCCGATCAGCGGCAAATTGTCGCCGCCATGTGGGCGCAAACCGCTCCAATGTTGCACAACCTGCGCGGCCCCAAGGGCCGGAACCAGTCGAATCGCTAGATCCAACAAGTGGTGCAAACCTTCAGCAGTCACTGACTTATTGTAGCCAAAATCATCGGTGGTCGCACCGACGACCACGCGCCCATCCGCGCGCGGCACCACGTACCCGCCGCGTGTGCACAACGTGCGCGTCAAGATCGGCGGTCGGGCATCGAGCATCACGAGTTGGCCGTGGACCGGTCGGACACTTGTGCGAAGCGGCGGCAAGTCGGGCAGCAAGTCCGTCCATGCGCCAGCGGCGGCGACGACGACGTCGGCCGAAAAATCACCAGCATTGGTACGGACATGAGCGACACAGCCATTTTCGCTGCGCAGGCCGAGGACCGTCGTGCCTGAGACGAATCGCGCGCCTGCCCGCGCCGCCGCCGCCGCCAGCGCGCGCGACAACTGGGCGGGATCGACCTGCGCGTCGTCGGCGAGCCACAGCGCGCCTGCAATGCTATTGGCAGTTTGCGGTTCAAGTTCATGCACTTGTTGTGGACTGAGCCATTGCGCACGTAGATTTTGCGCCAACATCCAAGTCTCTCGGTGCAATAGAGGCTCAATATCTTGCGAATGCTCGGCAATTTCCAGCAATCCGCTTTCGCGGTAGCCGACATCTACGTCAGTCAAGTCGCGCAGTTCGGCGGCGAATTCGCGCCAAAGTCCGCGGCTTGCAAGGCATAAGTCCAAAAAAGCGCCGGGGCCAGCGCATTCGCTCTGGCTGCCGAGAATGCCCGCCGCCGCGCTCGACGCCTCCGCACCCGGCACGGCCTTTTCAATCAGTGTAACGTCGCAACCGGCCTGCGCTAATCGCCAGCCGATTGAGCAGCCCATCACGCCTGCACCTAGGATTACGACGCGCATCCGACTACTTCGCGGGCACAAACGTTTCGCGCACACTTGCCGCTGCGACGACATCGGCCACCGACCACTGCATCGGCATGGTCTTGTTTGCCAACCACAATTTGACTTGATCGGAAAACAGCGGATTGGGCACGACGTCTTTGGGCGACAGAGGATCGTCGGTCAGGCCGCTTTGGCCGCCGGGTAGAATATTTTGCGCGGTCGTGGTGGGCTTACCAGCCGCGTCCTTGCCCAATGCGATGACCAAACGGAAAACGGGGCCACTGCCGTAACCGTCGGAATTGACGCCGCCCGCAGCATCCACCGCGAAGCCGTCGCCACCGCGCGGGAATTGCTTCAGATCTGCCCGCGGGTCGCCCTTGTCGTACTTAGGCGCCAGTGGCAAAAGGGACGGCGAGATCGAAAATGCTTCGGTGAGCGTGGCGTACTCGGGCTTGCTTCCGAGAAAATCGGCCAAAAGTGAATTGAAATGCACACCATGGCGCAACCCCCAGATCCACTTGCTGTGATCGCCGGTCGAAAAGGTTTTCGCCGACGCGTCTAGGCCGGCCTTGAGCGCCAAAATCACAATTTCGCGGGCAGTTTCGATTTGCGGCGTATCGAATTTATCAAAAAATGCCGACTCACCGGTGTCCTTGTTCCACGAAACCTGCTTGAGCTTGTTGTCTGGCCCCATCCCGTCGCGGAAGTACGAAAGGGCGCGCGTGCGCGCATCGCCTCCCCAAGGCTCCCACACATTTATGCCCTCGTCATCTAAGGCATAATTGACAAATTTGTCGAACCAAGCATTGAAGATCGTTGTGGCGATTGCGTACTCGACTTCGCCGACGCCAAGGTCAGGATGGTAAAATGTCACGACGCCTGAAAGTGCAGGACTGCCGCCGTCGTGCCACTTTTGCAGCCGTGCAATGGCGTCATCCAAATCAGCAGGCGTGATACTTTTGTACAGGTCGACCAAGCGCAACTCGTCGGCCGAAGGTGGTTTTCCGGACGCCGCCAGCTGTTTCACGCTCGCGACCTGCGCCAAGAAAAACGGCACCCACTCGTCGCCGAGCCGCGATTGGTTGTTGGCCTGAATTTTGGCCATTGATTCCATACTTGCTGATTTGTCTTTGACATTTGCCGCGCAGCCCTGCGCGATCGTGT
This sequence comes from Klebsiella pneumoniae, assembly GCA_945889325.1. GTDB lineage: Bacteria > Myxococcota_A > UBA9042 > UBA9042 > UBA9042 > CAMDBH01. The sequence continues at coordinate 51,265 of CAMDBH010000015.1, read as the reverse complement.
CGGCGCGGTAGCCATTGGCCCATGGGCCGCCGATGTACCACTTGTCATTGGACAAGGAATTGTCGGTGCTGAGATTACCGGGATCGTTGTTGGCGGTAACGACGTAACCTTGCTTTGGGTCAATTGAATTTGGATATTCATCGAATGGCACGACGCACTTGGTCGGATCCGTTTTGCCCGGTTCTTCATCGACCGTGCCATCGGGCTTTAGCGGGATCGTGAAGCTGGGATACAGCGTCGCATCGATCAGCTGTTTGGGATTTGCGCCCACTTTCCATTTTCCATCCGCCTGCCGCGGCAGGTACGAGCGACACGGAACCGCTTGATAACCGCTGTAAAATACGTGACCATCGGCATCGGCAGCCACCATGTTTTGCGAGTACGCCACAAGGTGCCGCGTAGCGTCGCGAAATTCGAACACGTTTTTCGCGTGGCCAAAGCCGTCGACGCCGCCGATGATGTCCGGATTATCTAAGCCAGTAAAATCAAAGCTTACCGCAGTAATCTTGCCATCGGCGTTGCTGTCCGTCGGGACGACGAATCTGCCCGCCAACGCGATGACAGTTTCTCCTGGTTTGGCTTTGTAAGTTTTGCCGTCCACCGCAGGGCCCTCAATGTCATAAATCCAACGCCCGTCAGCGGTTGTGTAGCGTGCCCAAGTTTCGACGCGGCCCACGCTGCCCAAAACCGGCACGTTGGCGATCTCAAATTTTTCGTCCACTTTGGCGACAGCGACTTCCTTGCCTTGAAAGATCGTCGCTTTGGGCGCGCCGTTGGCGTCGAGTTTCAGTTCCTCGCGGTACCAATCTGTAATGTCGCCGACCAGTTGCGTCTGGCTCCAGCCGACATAGCCGTTGGTGCCAACCGCCATCAGCGGCAAGCCGGGGATGGACAGGCCCACTGTGTGTTCATTGCCACCGCCAAAAACGCTGTCATCGAGGCCCATTGCATAAAAAAGTGACGGCACGGAAAGCGGTAAATGCCCGTCGCCAGCGACCAGAGCGCGGCCATCTTTGGCCGCGGTACCCATGACCGCCCAAGAATTGCTGCCAAAACCGTTCACGCGATCGTGGCCGTTGCGCCGTTCGCGTTCGGCAAAACGGGCTTGCATCCGGTCAAACATATCCGCAGGCAGGGCGGCTGCCACGTGAGACTTGCGCTTTTTCGCCTTGCCCTCGCGTTTGCCGCCCGGAACTACACCCGGGGTCGTCTTTGGGACGTTGACGCCATCCATGTCCAAACCGAGGCCCGCGGCGGAGCTAATCGGTTTGATGGGCGCAACGTGGTACTCAATATCGACAAGCGCACCGTCGGTGCGCAAGTCGGCAAGCGCTTTACCCTTATAATGTTCAGCCAGACCCGCCAGAGTCTGCGTCCGCCCCGGATCGTCGGTTTCATAACCCAAATTGTAGATGATCGCCGCTGATGCGCCCGCCACGCTGCGCCGATCCCAGGGCTTGAGCAACGTCGCGGCCGTGCCCCCCAACAGCGGACCGGCAAAGCCGATTTCACTGGGTTCCGGCAGTTTTTTCGCCGCGACCATCGCGATGTAGTCGTTGATGCCAGCCGCAAAACCGTCAAAAACGTCTTTCTGTTCTTGCGTGAGGCGGCTCAAAATGTTGTCAGCGACAAATGCACTGCCGCTGGCACGGGCTTCAATATCTTTTGCAAGTGCAGCATCACCAAGCAGATTTGAGATCGTTCCCAGCCCCACGCGCCGCGTCAGTTCCATCTGAAAATAGCGATCGCGCGCCATGATAAAGCCCATCGCGTGGGCCAAATCCTTGCGATTCTGCGCGTAAATGTGCGGGATATTGCCTTCTGTTCTCAGCACTTGAACCGCTGCCGCCAGACCGTTCAGCGTCCAGCTATCGCCCGCCTTCACGGCCAAAATCGCTTTTTGCGCCGCCGGATCGCCAGCAGCAGCGCTATCGGCCGCGCTATCGGCGGCGTCGGCCGCAGCCGTTTCTTCTGTCGATTGCGTATCGGCCACGGGCGCGTCTGCTTCGTCCGTCTTGGCGGCGCCGCCACAAGCGGTCGTGAAGGCGCAGGCGAGCGCGAAGAACTTGGATTGTTGGTACAAATGGCGCATCTTGGCTAACTCCCTGCGGCGGAAATCTTTCGCGACCCTAAGTCGCCGCGGTTTTGTATCATTTTTTGCGCGTCCTTGCGATCGCGAATTCTCGGCTGGCGCGCAGTTTTGACCGCATCGCGCTGCCGCCATTGAGAGCCAAAAAAGCTTGCGGGCTGATCCGCAATGAAGCGAATCAGCCCGCAAAAGCCTCAATTCTAACGGCGACTCACGGCGTTGCGCGGCTGCACACCGTGTTGGTGATCAAACGGCAAACAACGTACGGATCCATGTTGGCGCAAGGCCGGCGGTCCTCAATGTAGCCTTTGCCATCGACCGCCACTTGCCACGGAATCCGCACCGACGCGCCGCGATCGGAAACGCCGTATTTGAATTGCTTGTACGAGCAAGTTTCGTGCTTGCCCGTCAAACGTTCTTCAATTCCAGCGCCATAGTGCACAATGTGGTTGTCGTGCTCCTCGCCGAGCGCCTTGGCGGCCGCCTCACACGCCTCAATCGAATCGCGCATTTTGCGCGTCGAAAAATTGGTGTGCGCGCCCGCGCCGTTCCAATCGCCTTTCACCGGCTTTGGGGCCAAAGTTGCTGAAACGCCGTAGTTTTCAGCAATCCGGTACAGCAACCAACGCGCCATCCACAGTTCGTCGGCCGCTTCCAAGGGCGACGAAGGACCAACCTGAAATTCCCATTGCGCTGGCATGACTTCCGCGTTGATACCCGCGATTTTCAAGCCCGCGCGCAAGCAGGCGTCCAAATGTTCCTCCACGATGTCGCGGCCGAACACTTCATCGGAACCGACACCGCAGTAGTAGCCGAATTGCGGCGCGGGAAAGCCGTTGTCAGGCCATCCAAGTGGCCTAATTCCTTCAAAAAATGTGTATTCTTGCTCGATGCCGAACCACATTTCATGGGCCTTGTGTTTTTCCGCCGCCTCAACAAGTTTGGCCCGCGTATTGGTCGGATGCGGCGTCATGTCGGTGAGCAGCACTTCGCACATGACCAATTTGTCGTTGCCGCCGCGCACTGGATCCGGGCAAATGTACACCGGTTTCAGAACGCAATCCGAGGCATGGCCCGCCGCCTGGTTGGTCGATGAACCGTCAAATCCCCAAGTCGGCGGCAGTTCGCCGTCGGCCACGATTTTGGTTTTGCAACGCAATTTTTGCGTCGGTTCTGCTCCGTCCATCCAAATATATTCAGCTTTATATACACCCACTTGAATCTCCTCATATGCCGCAGCCAGAAAGGTTCACCCTGCGGCCGAAACTTGCTCGGCGTGCGCCAGCCTCGGCGCACCCCACATCGCGACGCCATTGTTGACGACCCGCGAAGTCTAACCTGCTTTTATTTCGAGTTTGTTTCGGGCAAAAAATGCGCCACAAATTCTTGCCAAAGTTCAGTCGGCGGCGCAAAACCAACCACGCACGCGGGCAAGCCTGCGCGTCCCACCGCCAAGCCATTTGGAAAAAATGTCGACTGAACAGCAGCTTCAACTCAAAGTGAGTGGGCAAGGCGGCAAGACCCAGACCGGCACGGCGCGCCTAGTCGACCTCGGCCCGGCCGAGCGTTGGCGGCGCGGCCTGAAAATTTCGGGCATTCTTGCCGCGGCGGCCGTGTTGACTTTGCTCATTCCGATCGTGCATTTTTTCGCGCCTCCGGTGCTTTTATTGTTGGCTGGCATCGTGCTGGCGCTCCGCGTGGGGCAAAATCAACTGTTGTTGGATGCCCGCGTCCAATGCGCACAGTGCTTGCAGACCTGCGAAATCGAGCCACAGGCGCCGCGGTGGCCCCTAGAAATCAATTGTCACCACTGCCACCGCGCACTGCTGGTTGAAATCGAACAACACACATGATCGCGCGTACGCTCGAATCAAGCGCGCCCAAGGACAATCGATGCAACCTCCTAATTTAACACAACAAATGCCTGCCGCCGCGCACCACGCGCCGCTGCAACCAATGCGCATCGCGGTTTTGCACGGCGGTCCGTCGTCGGAACACGACATTTCAGTTTGGAGCTCCCGCGGCGTGATCTCGACCCTGCGCGCCGCGGAACATGCTGTAGTTGCTGCATATGTTGACGCGGAAGGGCAATGGCATATCCATGAAACGGCCGAGGCCGGCACCCGCGTCGACGCGCCGGTGGATGTGTTCGCGGCGGTCAAGCAGTTGATCGCGCTGCAGATCCAAGTTTGCTTTATGGGTTTCCACGGCACCTACGGTGAAGATGGTAAGATTCAAGCAGTTTTGGAACTCGCTGGGCTTGCGTATACCGGCTCTCGTGTGGCGGCTAGTGCCGTAGCCATGGATAAACCCTTGGCACGACGCGTGTTTGTCGGCTGCGACCTCCGGATAGCCCAAGGGGAAGAAGTGCACGCCGCGGCCGTGGCAACGCCAGACTTGGCCACTGTGGTCGGCCGGCGGCTGATCGCCGAATGGGGTCTGCCGGTGGTGGTCAAAGTACCGGCCGGCGGTTCGAGTGTTGGCGTTGAAATTGCAAATAATCTCAGCGCACTTGCGGATGCATTGCTGCGCCTCGCGGCGATCGACGGGACGGTCCTGTGCGAACAATACATCGGTGGCACCGAATTGACGGCCGCGGTGATCGAACAGCGCGACGGCAGCCTGTTAAGTCTGCCGATCGTCGAGATAACGCCGGCCCATGGCAAATTTTTTGACTACCAAGCCAAGTACGCGGCAGGTGGCAGTGAAGAAATTGTGCCCGCCCGCATTTCGGACGCTGCGACCGCTCTTGCCCAAGACTACGGCCGCCGCGCGCACAATGGTCTGCACTGCAACGGCTATTCTCGAACCGACCTGATCTTGCGCACCGACGGTCATTTGTTTGTCCTCGAAACCAATACCTTGCCGGGGCTGACGCCGGCGTCGCTGCTGCCAAAAGCCGCAGCCGCGGCGGGTTTTTCGTATCTGGCGCTGATCGAACGCATGATCGTGTCTGCGCTTCGCTCGCGATAATTGCGACATAAACATTTGTAATTACAGGTAAAATTCGGTTGATTCAAATGTTTTTGCTTGACGTCAGCGGCACAATGCTGCACGCTCCGGCCCCCGCGTCAGTACTGCTGCTGGCCCAAATCCCGGAGGGAACTTTGAACTGTTCTATCGCCATCGATTCCGTAGCTCCTGTTCTTATTCAAGAAAACGAGCCTTTTAAGATCACGTGGACGCTCAATATCGGTGAAGGCTTTGACGCGAGAAATCTGACGGTGAGCCTGCTGACCGACGACGCGCGCCTGATTCTGCTGGACGCCACGACCCACGATTCTCCGCCGGAAAAGGCCGTCGCGGTGCAGCAAGGACAGAAGGTTTCGCGGACAGTTACTGTGGTTTTGCAGCGGCGCAAGGGTTTGGTCGATGAACAAAGTCGCGACGGATCACCTTCGCCGATGTTCGTGATCGCGCGTGTACGCAACGAACGCGACGAAATCGTCGCCGGCGGCGTTGGCGTTGAAGTGCAAGTAGTCGGTTTGGCAAAGCGCACCATGCCGAGGATTTTCGTTTAAAATCAGCAAGTTTGTGCCTGGTATGGCTATTTGCACTGCACGCTGCGCAGGTCTCGCACGCCGCCGCTGTCGAACCAAGCGAAACCATTGCCCTGTGCGTCCAGCTCAACCGTGGCTAGGCAGCGGGCCGCGTCGGTGAATTTGACGCCCAGATCACTTTTTGCGGCAACGGCGCGATCGGGGGCGCTGCTCACGACAAGTGAGGGCTGCAACAGCAATGCTGCGTCGTTTGCGTGCAAGACCCCGCAATCTTTGGCAACTAAGGGTGCCGCAGCGGTAGCCGCTGGCGTCGTCACAGGCTTGATCGCGCCGTCCTTTGCCGCGGCCTTGCCTGCGTCGTTGCGCAAAAGGGCCGTTGTTTCATAACGCTTCCCTTCGGATTCGACGACGATCACGCCGGTCACCGCGCGGGCCTTTTCCGCTCGAAATTGCAACGCCCAAGTTTTTTGCCCAGCCAACGTCGCTTGCCCCATGATCTCACCGGCCGACAAATCGAGAATTGTCCATTCAATCGCGCCCTTGGCGTGCTGCCTGCTCGGCGGCAGGCGATCGGCGACCGCAAGTAGATCGTCTCGCAAAATCACGCCTTGCAATTCGCCATCGGACTCAAACAGGCTTTCCGCTTGTGCCGTGCGCGGTTGCAACTTGGCGATCCCGCCCGCCCAAGCCAGCAGCGGCGGATTGCTGTTGAGAATTACCCCAACCCGCTGTAATAGCTTATCTTTAGTGGTCTTTGTCGTCCCCGCTCCGGCTTGGCCAACGCGCGTTCCAGTGCGGGCGTTGAAAACATCCGCGGCATGGCGGTCAACCGCGCCGTCGACCGTTTCCAGCCTGCAAACCTTTGGAATTAATAGAAATTCGCCAGACCGAGTGGGAACGCCGTAGTCGCACGCGGCGACTGCGACGAGCATCGGCGGCGATTTGCTCGTGCAATCAAGGGCGAAAGCGGCGTTGCCGCAGACAACGACAGCACCCATCGCAGTGACGGTGATCAAATGGAATGCTTTCATGACGATGCCCCAAAAACGCCCTGCGCGTCGCTTTTCATTTTGCACACGCTTGCGCTTTGTGCCAAGCTGCGTGTCGCGGTCGTTACCACAACGCTCTGTGAAGACAAGAGAATTTGCGAGCCTCGCCATGCAGACACCCGCGCTGGACAAGCAGCCAGTGGCTCAGCCTTTGCCACATATATCCGGCGTCCTAACTGGGCGCACGCTGGCAATTGCTATTGCTATCACGCTTTTGCAGGTCAGCGTGCTAGCGTGGGGCTTGATCATCTTGCGCTGACGCCAAAACAGTTCCAACTTTTCGCGCGGGCGCGCTTGCCCACACAGGACCTTGAACGCATGGCGCCTCAACCCGAACCGCTGCATGCCCGTGCCGGGATGATCGCGAGCGAATTCAGCCTGATCGGCATGGGTGCCGCGGTGGCGCTCGTGGCACTGCTCGCGGCCGCATTGCAACGCAACGTGGCGATGCCGATCGTGCGCCCCGCGTTGGCGACGGCAGCCGGATTGTCCAGTTGCGGCTTGCTGGCGGCGCTGCTGACGCGCTATTTTGCGGTCGGTGTGTCTCCCGCGGCATATCCCAGTGAATCCCGTGATTTTGCATGGTTTATTGGGGTAGCTACGTCGATGACAGCGATGGCGTGGTGGGGTACCGCGGCGTTAGGTGACCTGCAAGCGGTCGTGCGCGGCGGCGGAACGCCGCCGCATTGGCCGGTGCTCATGACCATTTGCGCTTTGATCACTGGGGTTTTTGCCATAGCCACATTGGCGATTCTCAGTTTGCGCGCTTTGGCAGCCCTGCAGAGCAATCCGCTGCAGCCCGTGGGCCAGATGCTTCAAGCCTGTGGTCATACGCTTCTGGCCGGTTTGGGGTTGATAACCGTGATCGCGTACAGCGCCGATCTGATGAGCCTTGAATTGCGCTACTACCTTGGCACGGCGATGACTACCACCGGCGCGCACACAATCTTGTGGAGCGCGTGGATCTTGCGCGGTTCGCGCCGAGCTCGGCGACAACTTCTAGCGAGCGGGGTGCGGGTTCCGATGTTAGAACGCGGACACCGCTTGGCAACTGCAGCACTTTTGCTCGGGCTAATCCTGCCATGCTTGGTGATTCTTGTGGACTTGGTTGCCGTAACCGACGTCGGCCTGCCGATCGCCGGCGCCGTGCTTGCGGCGTCCAATCACGCCATGCGTTACGGTTTGGTGTTGCTGCCAGTCAACGCGTTCCGCCACTTGACGCCGCCGCACGGTCAAACGCCATCAGCTTTGCCTTGACAATGGGCCGCCGCCTCCTAACTTGCAGGCGCTCGTGTCCTCGTCGCTGGCCAAAGCAGCGGCGACGGGTCGGGCACTACTAACTTTAAGTTGAGGGAATTATGGGAATTAAGCCACTTTTTGACCGAATCGTTGTCACACGCGCGGAAGGCGAATCGACGTCTTCTGGCGGCATTTTCTTGCCGGATGCTGCGCAGGAAAAACGCCAAGAAGGCACAGTCGTCTCGGTCGGCGGCGGTCGCGTATTGGACGAAGGCACGATCGTTCCGTTGGAACTCAAGGGCGGCGAAAAGGTGCTGTTCGGCAAATACGCTGGCAATGAAGTCAAGATCGGCGGCGAGACCTATTTGGTAATGCGCGAGGATGAAATCCTTGCAGTTGTCGGGTAGTAGCTGCGAAATCGTAATGTGAAAGTTCACTAAATTTGCATCAAAAAACGCCGCCTACTGACCATCAATAGGCGCATTGATCGAGGAGAAATAGCTATGGGCGCCAAGGATATCATTTACGGATCGGATGCGAAGGACAAAATTCTCGCTGGTGTCAACGCGTTGGCCAATGCGGTCAAGGTTACGCTTGGGCCAAAGGGCCGCAACGTCGTTATCGAAAAAAGTTTTGGCTCGCCGACGGTGACGAAGGACGGCGTGACGGTAGCCAAAGAGATCGAACTCAGCGACAAATTTCAGAACATGGGCGCGCAGATGGTGCGTGAAGTGGCATCTAAAACATCAGATGTTGCCGGTGATGGTACGACAACTGCTACAGTTTTGGCTCAAGCGCTTTATCGCGAAGGGCGCAAGCTCATTGAAGCCGGTGCCAATCCGATGGATCTGAAGCGCGGCATCGATCAGGCGGTCGCGGTTATCGTTGAAGAACTCAATCGCTTGAGTCGACCGGTGCAGGACAAGAAAGAAATCGCCCAAGTCGCGACGATTTCCGCCAACGGCGATGCCACGATTGGCGATATCATCGCCGAGGCCATGGAAAAAGTTGGCAAAGAGGGCGTAATCACTGTCGAAGAGGCGCGGTCGATTGAAACGACATTGGACGTCGTTGACGGCATGCAGTTCGATCGCGGTTACATCAGCCCGTATTTCGTCACGGACACGGAATCCATGGAATGCGTGTATGAAGACGCCTATGTGCTGATTTATGAAAAGAAGATTAGCTCAGCCAAGGATCTGTTGCCGGTGCTTGAGCAGGTCGCGCGCGAGCAGCGCCCGATTGTGATCATCGCCGAGGACATCGATGGCGAGGCGCTGCCGGTGTTGGTGCTCAACAAGTTGCGCGGAGCGCTGCAAGTGGCGGCGGTCAAGGCTCCGGGCTTTGGCGATCGCCGCAAGGCCATGCTCGAGGACATCGCTGTGGTCACCGGCGGCAAATTCCTGAGCGAAGATTTGGGCTACAAGCTTGAAACCGTGACGCTGGCGGATCTGGGCCGTGCCAAACGCATCGTGATCGAAAAAGAAGCGACGACGATTGTCGACGGCGGTGGTTCTGAAGTAGAGCTCGGGGCGCGCAAGAAGCAACTCCGCAAGCAGATTGAAGAAACCACGTCCGACTACGACCGCGAAAAGCTGGAAGAACGGCTTGCGAAGCTGTCGGGCGGTGTCGCGATTATTCGCGTCGGCGCAGCGACCGAAGTCGAGATGAAAGAGAAAAAGGCCCGCGTTGAAGATGCACTGCACGCCACGCGCGCTGCCGTCCAAGGCGGTATTGTCCCAGGCGGCGGCGTTGCATTGCTGCGCAGCCAAAAGGCAATTTCAGAATTGAAGGGCGAAGGTGATCGCCAGTTCGGCATCAACTGCGTCAAGCGCGCCATTGAAGAGCCGATGCGCCAGATCGCCGCCAATGCGGGCTGGGAAGGCTCGATTGTCGTGAACAAAGTCCGCGAAGGCGAAGGTGCGTTTGGCTTCAACGCCGCGACCGAACTGTACGGCGATCTGTTGGCCGAAGGCGTGATCGACCCGACCAAAGTGGTGCGTTCCGCTTTGATCAACGCGGCTTCAGTCACCAGCTTGATGCTGACCACCGACGCCATGATCACGGAGAAGCCGAAGAAAGAAGAAAAGGGCGGCGGCCACGATCACGACCACGGCGGCATGGGCGGCATGGGCGGCATGGGTGGCATGGGCGGCATGGGCGGCATGATGTAGTCGTTGGACTGCAACGGCTGGGCATTCTTAGACAAAGGCCACGGGCGGCGGATCTTCTACTGAGGACGTCGCCCGTGGCAGTTTTGCGCGATCGGTAGGTTGACCATGTGTCCGGCGGATGTCGAGCTTTTCGCTTTGTATCACTTAGGTTTGGATGGCAATGGCGCCTATAAGTTCCGCAATTTGACCGATGTCGCGCGAATTTTTCGAGTTGACACGCAGACTGTGCAACAATGGCTGCTTGAGCATGCGATGGATCCCGACTCCATGAGTCAAGTTGAATTTGATCTAGCCAAATGGCACGTAGAAGCCCAATTTGTCGCGGTCGCCGACGCCCACGCCCTCGCTCAACGGGCTTGGAATGCCTACACGGTGGCGCTCAAACACCGTGATCCGCATCGTGTTCATCATAGTGTGGACTATGACGACCTGTGGGGCGACGGCTGGCGGGGCGATTCTTGACGTGAACGCATCGGTACGCTGACAACTAGGAGGTCATTCATGGGTAAGCAAGCGATTTCAACGAGCGACGCACCAGCGGCGATTGGGCCCTACAGTCAGGCCATAGTCGCCCCGAACGGCGCGCCCATTTTCCTCTCTGGGCAGATCGCGCTGGACCCGAACACGGCCGCGCTGATCGACGGCGACGTTGAGGCACAAACCCATCAAACTATGCGCAATTTGGCTGCGGTGCTGTTGGCCGCCGGTGGCGGTTTCGCCGACCTGGTAAAAACGACGATCTACTTGCAGGATATGGCCGATTTTGCAGCGGTAAACGCTGTCTACGCCAGCTATCTCGCAGCGCCATATCCCGCGCGCGCGACCATTCAGGCAGCCGCGCTGCCGAAGGGCGCTAGGGTGGAGATCGACGGCATTGCGGTCATAGCCGCAAAGGTTCCCTAGGTTGACGTCGGAAGTTTAAGGTATTGCCTTATGAACGGTGATAAAAAGTCGGAAGATGATGCGACAAAGTTGCTGGTAGCCGTCACGATCGAGGGCGACTCCGCATCGCGTCGCGACCGGCCAACTGTCGAATACAACGCCGAGGCGGTCGCCCAAGCGACGGCGGCAGACCCTGCAGCCCTGACATCTGGGGCCTTGCCTCCACGACCACTGCGCCCCTCCGGCGTGCGCGCCGCCAGCGACACGATGACCGAGGGGCCGTCGGCGCGCGAAGAGGTCGCCACAACCGGACTGCCTGAATTGCCCGCCGATAACGTCGATCTCGCGACAGCGATGCCGCCCCAGCCGCCTAGCGAATCGGCGCCGACGGCGGCCGTACCTTGGCAGAAGGGGGCAAAGCCACCCAAGGCCGAAGACCAAACGGTACAGCGGCCATCTGTGTCGGGCAAAGCGACACAGCGCTCGCCGCAGGTGGCGCGGCCCAGCATCCGCGTCCGCGATGACAAGCTGCCGACGCAGGTGACGAAATTGCCGTTGCACGACCCAGCGGCGATCCGGCCGGAACGCCAAACCGTGGCCGAACTGCCAACCGTGACCAAAGACCGCAGCCCATTGGGTTGGCAGATTGCCTTGGCTTTGGCTATGGTTGTGGTCGCCTCCACGGCTGCGTGGTTCGCGTTTGGTCGCGACAAAGGCGCACCCGTGCCGCCCGAAAGGCCCGCGATCGAAAATGGCGATGTCACCGCATCGGACCCAACCCCCCCGCTGTCACCGGAAGCACTGCACTCGGTGGAGCCCGAAAAACCGCTGCCGGCAGTTGAGCTTGCAGCCGCTTCAACGCCGGTCCCAAGCGAACCCGCGCCTGTGCCTGCTGTCGCGCCAGAGGCGCCCGTTGCGAACGCGGAATCCGCGAAAAAGCCAGCACTAGCGGCCCCAGCGATGGCCGGCGGGGGTGCCAGGGCAGCGGTCAAAGCGCCGCGGGCTGTCGCGCAATCCGCGCGTTGGTCGCATGAAGTCGCGGGAACTGCCGGAGATCCCGCCGCTCCTTACTTGGCGTTGCGGGCAGAACCGAGTCCTCTTGCCGACATGGTCGCCCAGATGCCCGACGGCACGCGGGTCGAGGTGCTGGGTGAAAAAGGCCGCTGGCGCGAAGTGCGGATCCGCAGTGGCAAGGACAACAAACTTCGAGGCTATTGCAACGGGCGTTGGCTGCGTTTGCGCAAATAGTTAATGCACCACCGCAATGTTTGCATGGACCTGCTGCAAATAGCTGGCCATTTCTCGCAGCACGTGCGGCGGAATCTCATGTTCTCCCCGAAATTCAATGAACTGGCCCTCAAGGCCCGCGTCGGTCAGCAGCGCATGCAATTTTTGCGCGGCCTTTATATCGAGCAGCGGATCGCGTTGGCCGTGACTTTGCAGGAATCGCAGCCCGCGCCTTTGGGGCGCGCAACGGCGCCAATTTTGTTCGTCGAGCAACGTGCCCGACAAGATCACCAAACCCGCTGGAGATTCTGGCGCTTGCAATGCCATCGCCGTGGCCAACATGGCTCCTTGGGAGAAACCGGCAAAAACAACGCGTTTGAGCGGCGCGTTGTAGTCGATCAACATCTGAGTCGCCATTTGCAGAGACTGTGCCAGCGCGGGCGGCGTTTGAGTCGAGAGATCGCGGTGGCGCCCGGCAACAATGGCCGCCTGCATTTCAACCATATCAATCGGAAACCACGCCCGTCCAACGGCGTGCGGGCCCAAAGGCACCTGAATGGGGGCGTTGGGAAACAGCCACGTGGTGCCAGGTGGCGTTGGCACGACTTCAGCCAGCGGCGCAAGGTCTGTCGCGTCCGCGCCAAAGCCGTGAAACATCACGATGATAAGGCCGTCTGCAGATCCGGCAACGGTGAGCGTGTCCAGACCGCCGAGGCGTCGCACAAGTGGAGGTAAGGACATCGGTTTCTCACTTTCTTGGCGTCGATTAGCGCAACTTAGCTAAGCAATTCAGGGTTGTTTGCACGATTCGTACTTTCGCCTTTGGTCCGTCGCCGACTTTTCCGACCAAGGCGATCTCGTTGTCGCTGATCGCCATCGCCGTAATCTCGGTCCAATCGGCCAGCACGTGCACCGTTCGAATGACGCCTTGTGACGAGAACTCCACGATAATATTGCGGGTATCGCCCAAGATCTCGTCCGCTCCGAACGCAATCAGGCTGCCGTCGGGTTTTTCTGTGACCTGTCGCGGTTTACCTGCTAAATTTACTGGGTAAACCAGTTGCCAGCGCACAATGCCGTTCGGATCCAGACGCGCCAATGTCCAGCCAAACGCCCCGCGATTTTGGATACGAGAGGCTTGCGTCGCCAAACCGCTGATTACCACGTCGCCGTTGCGCATGACAGTTGCGCCGTCCACGGCGCGCTGATGCCAAGTCGGGTTTTCCAAACGCTTTTCGAACGTCGGCTTGTCGGTCCATCCGCTGCGCACGAGCCACGCACCCTCTTGGCCGGGGATCCAACGCACGCCAAACAACAGCAAGTCATCATTGGGATAAGCCGCAAGGCCGCGCACGGTCGGTCGGGACGGCCATTTCAAATTTCGGCTTTTGGCCTCGCCAACGGTGTGGACGATAAACTCAAACTGTTGTCCCTTGCCGATGCGATGTTCACACAGCAGGGCAAAACCACCCGCATGCAGCGCAGTTAGGCCGCGCAACGAGCAATCGCGCACTTCAGGAGCCGTTTTGGCGGCCGGCAAACGCGAGTCCCCGACGTCGCCGAATGCCAGCCATTGAACTTGCGGCAGCGACGCGGTCGTTTGTGTCGGCAGCATATCCCAAGCGATCAGACTTTTTCCGTCGCGTCCTTGGGTGTGCCGCACAAAACCTTCCACTTCCACGGGCTTGGCCGGTGGTGGCCGTGGCACAATGTTGGTGAACTGGCCAGTTTGGTCAATGCGCACGACGCGCAACGTGGCTTTTTGTTTTGCCAATTCACCCATGTTGTGGTTGCCGTCGACGCCCGCCAAATGCAGGGTGTGGTTGGCGCCATCGAACCACGCCGCATCGATTTGAACCGCCGAGAGTCCCGCCGGTTCAAAGTCGCGGATCTTGCAGGCTTCTGCATGTGCGAGCTGGCAAAAATGCACGGACTCAAAAGCGAATACGGCCAATAGGCTGAGCGACGTTTGCCGGTTCATGAAGCGCACCTGCGAGTCCGTTCATAAGTCAAAGCAGCTGTTGCAGAAAATAACAATGCGGCCAACGCCGAATGCAGGGTCGTGACCGCCGCGTGGAGGTAGGATGCTATGTTCAGGGCGCCGACAGCCGCTTGGGCGATGCAGGCTAGCAGGATGAACAAGCTATATTTCCAGAGTGTTGTGCGACGACGCCAACGGATCGTCAGTGTGGTTGCCAGTGCGAGGAGGAGGTAGGCGTTGAGGCGATGAAAAATTTGCAGCCCGACAAACCCCGTCCACGAGGGAAACCAAATTCCGGCATTGCAAGTAGGAAATTCCGTGCAAACTAAGCCCGCGATATTGCCTGCGATTGCCCCGCCAAGGCCAAATTGAAGCAAAAGCGACGCTGTCCAAAGTCTGGCGAGCCAGGAGTCAGCGGCGCCCATGGGAGATCCGTCGCTTTGGGGCGACCTGACGCTGACGTCGCGCAGCCGCAACGCCGTAACGTAGGACAACGCCGCAAAACTATTGCCCAAGATCAGATGGGTTGCGACCGTCCACGCCGCGGGTCGCGCCGCGCCGTCGCCGCGATGCACGATCAGCACGGTCAGGCCACCGAAAACGATCTGGGTCAGCAGCAACACGCCACCGCCGATGACCCAAGCGCGCAGTTTGGGGCGCAGCGTCGCGTCGCGCAGGATGAAGGCGGCGCCGATAAAGTACAAAACGCTGACGCCACCGGCCAACGCGCGATGGCCCCATTCATAAATCACGCCGCTGAGTTTGAGGTTAGGCACGACAGCGCCGTAGCACAACGGCCAGTCGGGGCAGGCCAATCCCGCCTGCTTGGCCCGCACGAGGGCGCCAAACGCGATCAGGCACCAAGTCAGGCCGGCCAGCGCGAAAAAAGCGCGCGATAACCCTGCGGCAGCGATAGATTTTTCAGATGTCATGCTAGAAATGGTCGTTTCGCCGCTGACGTAATCTGGGCCGTGCGTGACGCAAGACGCGGGGATTGCGCTGGAAAAAGTTTCAAAATTGCCAAGCAAGGGACAACGCCGCTGAGCCCGGTGCGATCGTCGGCGCTACTTCAAGCCGGGCCGCCTTTTCAGGCGAGCGCAACGCCAAATAAACGAACACGCCGGTCGCGACCGCGCCGACGCCAAGCATGCTCGCTCCAACAATTTTATTTGTCGAAAGCGTACTTTGAGCCGCCGCATGCTTCGCATCACCTTCGGGACCATACGCGTAATTGCCGGCTTGAAAATCTTTATCGACTGCAGCGGCGGCCGCGAAGGTTTTTGCGAGCCAAACCGCACCTGTCACCGCGACGCCCGCCCCGGCGCCGGCGCCAAGCCATTCCGACAGGTGCGAATTTGCCGAGCTAGCTACTAGCGCGCTTTCGGCAGGCTGGGTTTTTGGACTCGTCGCAGCGTTTTTTTCCGAGGGCTCTCCTGCGACAGGCGCAGCAGCCTCGGCTGGGCGCCCCGACTCGGGTGTTGTTGCGTTCTTGGGATCGTTGCGCACCTGCTGTTCCACTTTTGGTGTTTGCGCCTGCTTCTCTTCAATATTTCCCTTCAACTTCGCGGAGATTTTGACCATTCGTGCCTGAACTTCCTGCTTCTCCTCGCTATCGGGCGCCTGATCCAAATAGCGCTGGAAGATCACCCGCGCGTATTCCAACCGTCCCGCCTCCTCGAACGCGCGGCCCGCATTGCGCAAACGCACTAACATTTTTGGGTTAAGCGCAAATGCCCGTTCAAAAAGTTCGCCTGCCTCAAGGAATTTGCCTTCTTTGAATTTTTCGGCCGCCTGATCGGCGACTTCTTTGCCGGCATCCTTGGGTGCCGCGTTTGCGGGTAACGCCATGCAAAAGTTAAAAAGTATGCAAACGATCAAGATTGGCCGCGCCTTCCCGATTCGCAAAAACCACCCTGGGGTCTTCATAGGGCCATGTCTCCATTGGCGCGAATGCCGCTTTTTGCCTTGGTTTTTCCCACGCCGCGCGGCGCTGGGGCGTGTTTGACCGGCGCCGCCGCTGGCGTTGGCCCCCCACCGACGGGTGCCGCTTCGGCCACTGGGGCCGCGACAGGAGCGGGGGCATCGTGGACCGCGGTCGCAATCGCTGCCGGCGGCACAGGTGCTGGCGGTGCGGGCGCAGGTGCGGGCGCAGGCTGGGGAATCGCGACTTGGGCCGCGTGCACTTCGGGCGCGCCGACTGTTGCCGCGCCCAGAACCGCCGGTGCCTCTTTGGGCGCCGCTGCAGTGGCAGAAGTTGGCGATTGCTCAACAGCTGCAGAAACTTGAGGCGTTCGCGTAAAATACCAAGCCGCCGCTGCGCCGCCGCCGATCACGGCAAGCGTCGCCAGCGCCGCGAGCAGCAAGCCGGTCGACTTTGGCGTGGCCGTTGCCGCGGCAACGGGTGCTTGCGCAGGCGCAGCGGCATTTTTGGCTGGTCGCAGCGAGGTCGCAGAAGCGCGTGCCATCGCGGGAAGTTCAGAAGATTGCAAAAGTTCTGTCGCATTGTCGCCCGACGCCAAGCTGGGTTCTAAGGCCGGAGCAACCGCCGGCTTTGCCGTCGCGGCGACCTTGGCTGTCGCTGGCCGCTGAACATCCAGCGCCGGTGCGGGGGCTTTGCGCGGTGGTAGCGCATTGGGCGACGCAACCTCGGTTGTGGATTGCTGTTCCAACGGCGCTACCGCGCGCATTTTTGCGGACATCGCGCGCTTTGCGCCGCCGCCACCGGAACCGATCTCGCTCAGAATCTCCTCGAGCGTGGCCCGCATGTCTTCGGCGTCAACAAAGCGGTCCCAAGGCTGTTTGCGCAGCGCGCGCATCACGGCATCGCTCAGCCCAACTGGCAATGTCACTGGGACCTTGTCCTGCAACGGCACGGGATCTTGTTGCAAATGCGCCATGAGCGTTTCCATCGAACTCGCGCCCTGCAAGGGCACTTCGCCCGCGATCGCCTGGTACAAAATGACACCCAACGCGTACAGGTCGCTGCGGCCGTCCAGTGGCTTGTTTAACACCTGTTCAGGACTCATGTATTTGGGCGTTCCAACCGTGAACCCCGTGCGGGTCAGCCCAGCATCGGCGGCTTGGTCCATCGGTTTGGCGATGCCAAAATCGATGACTTTGACGAAATCGTCTTCCCCGTGAACTTTGCACAGGAAAATATTGTCGGGTTTCAGATCGCGGTGAACCAAGCCCGCTTGGTGGGCTTCTGCCAATGATTTCAAAACTTGCGCCCCGATCTGCATCACCCGCACCGGGTCGATCTTGCCCTCTTTTTGCAAGACGCCCGACAGCTCTACGCCACTGAGCAATTCCATGGCGATATAAAGCAGACCCGTGTCCGTTTGACCAAAATCGTAGACGCGAACGGTGTTTGGGTGACTGAGTTTGCTTGACGCACGGGCTTCGTTAAAAAAGCGCTTTACTTGCGTTTCGTCCTCAGCCAAATCGGGCTTAAGCACCTTAAGCACGCAATCTTGCAGTGTTGAAACGTGTTGGCACTTGTAGACTGCGCCAAAACCGCCGCGTCCGAGCAATTTTTCGACTTTGTACCGTCCGCCAATGACGACGCCTGCCTGCATGGCTTCAATGGCGGCGGGTGTTTTGAGCATGGTCGGGCAACCGTGCTCGGGGCAAACCGGCTGGTCCGTGCTCAACCCGCATTGGGGACAAATTCGCTGGCTCATTGGTCTTTTTTCACCGAATTCGGGCGGTTGCAGCCCGCACCGTCTCCCGATTTGCCGAATTGTGCGCGAACATTGTCGCGGCTTGGATACGCCTGAGCGTACCGACTTAGGCGCATGGCGTCCAGCCGCGGGGGCGACAAACCGCACAAACTTTGTCAGACGCGCAGCTCGCAAGGCAACCGCATGATTTGATGAGGCGCCCACCTTGGAGGTTGACACGCCGCGGCAAGTTCCTAGACTCGCGGGCTTTGACGTTGGCTGCGGGTGTACATGGGCGGTTTTTTTCGATTGCGTTGGCTGTTCGTCCTGTCGCTGGTGCCAGCGGCTGTCGCTTGTGGGCTCAACGACTTAGCGCCGGATTTGGCCGCGCTCGCCGCCTATCAGGCGGCTCATGATGGCGTGGATTCGACAAACGACTCCGCCGCGGACGCTGACGCCGCAAATGATGCGGCGGCCGCCGATGTCTCGCCTGTCGAAGTAACTGATATCACAGATGATTCCGACGAATCTGCGGACGTCGTCGAACCGCCGAAGGCGTGCTCGCCGGTCGACTGCGATGACGACAACCCGTGCACCGTGGATGTCTGTAAACCAACAGGATTTTGCAAGTATGAAGCAGGCGGCGACAACAAGCCTTGCGACGACGGTTCAGCCTGCACGACCGACGACCGTTGCGACGACACGCACTGCGCTGGCATTCCTGCTCGGTTTTCCGTCAAGTTTGGTGAGGGCGACAGTCGAAATCGTCGGACAGTAGCAGTCCGCGCCACTGGATCGGATAGTGTTGTCGGCATCTTGATCGAGCCCGGCGCTGGCGTATTCACCTATGATACCCAAGTCGTACGCTTGGATGCGAAAGGCGAAGCGAAATGGACCTGGAACGCGAAATCCATCGATGACAATGAAATTATTCGCGATGTCGCAGTCATGCAGGATGGCGCGATCGCGATCGTCGGCGCGCACGACAAATCGGGGGGCAAACGCGACGCTTGGTTCGCGCTGATCAAGGCCGATGGAACGGGCACAACCTTTCAACTCCAATATGGTTTGGGCAGCAGCGATGAGGAGTACAGCGCCGTCGTGGAATTGAAGGATGGGGTGGCCGTCGCGATGAACACCGTGAACAACGGTCAAAAAAACGCAGAGATCCGCAAGATCGGTTTGGACAAATCCAACGTCATTCTGACGACGTTTTACACGCCATCGTTGCAAATTCACGATATTGCCAGATCACCAAAGGGCACGTTCGCCTTTGCCGGTGAAGGGGGCAGCGGCGTCGATGGCGGACAGGCCTGGTCCGCGACTTGGACCCCCGGTGGTCAACAACCATTTGAAGTTGCAGCCAATGTCTCGGCCCCTTACACAGCGGCGCGCCACAACGGCGTGGCTTTTGGGCCAGAGGGGCAAATTGGCCTGATCGGCGAACTGATCACCAACGGCGAGGTCAAGGCCGGCAGCGTTATCGTGATCGACAAAGGCCAGATGCCGGTCACCACGATTGTCGCTGACGCGCTGAATTTGGACCGCGGCGGCTTTTTGCCCGACGGATCGCTGGTCGCTGTTGGTCGCCAAGCGGCCACCGGCAACGTCGGTGCCATGTGGCGCATCGATTCCGCTGGCACTTTGGCCTACACCCGCATCAGTACTGACGTCGGGCGCTACGATTGCATCTCTGTCGACGCGAGTACGGGCCGCTATTTTGCCGGTGGTGCCCATTTTAAGGATGCGATGGGCAACACATTTTATGCTGCTTTGGACCACAGCGACGCTTGGGGTTACACATCGTGCGAAACGGCAAACAGCTGCGGCGGTCTGTTCGATTTTAGCCAATGTGCCGACACAAAGGCTTGTACATTGGATACTTGTGAGCACGGATCGGGCTGCGCCAACCCGATCACAGAACTATTGCCGTGTGACGACGACAATCCTTGCACCATCGCGGACTCTTGCACGGCCGGCGCCTGCACCGTCAACAAACCCAAAGATTGCGACGACAACAACCCGTGCACCGCGGATTCCTGCGATCCAGTCGGAAAAATCGGTTGCGTTCATGAGCCGACAGCCGGAAATTGCGACGACGGAAATCCGTGCACGATTGGCACGTGTTTCCAAGGCAAATGCGATTTCGCAAACAAGCCCAACTTGACGGTCTGCCTCACCGACAAGGCGTGCAAGGACGGGAAATGTCTTTAGATTGAGCGCCTAGCCCTTCGACTTGATCGTTTTCTTCGGTCGAGGACTAAATCCTTCGGATTTTATGAGCTTGGCGATGTGGTGGGCGGCTTTGGTCAACGCGCCTCGGCCGCCATAGGCCGCCATGGTCACGATCCAGCGCCGATTGCCTTTGCCGACGATGAACAAATTGTCGCTCAGCCAATCTTCTGAAAAGCCGCCTTTGCGGTAGATCGGATAGATGTCAGAACTGCCTGCTTTTTTGGGAAATTGTTGAACAAAGGCCTCCCAAACCGGATCCGGTCCTTTGTCACGCTTGGTGCGCAGCGCCACCCTGGCCGCGTCGAGCAACTGCATTTCGCCAGAGCCACCGAGGTGCAAGCGCCGAGAATAGGGCAAGTTTTCGTGCAGCATCAGCACGCACATCATCTTGGACAGATCCGACAAGGTCGTGCACGCCGCGCCGCCGCATTTGGGATTGGATTTGGCGATGCGGGTGGGCACTTCGACGCGATCCTTATTGTAATGTAATGAAAAAGCAGGTGAATCTCGCAGGGAACGGTTGTGGCCTTCGGCTTCCCAACGCGTGCCCTCGTAGGCGCGCATCACCGCCGTGTGGGTGAGACCCGCCCGCGCCGCGACACCCCGTTCGTCGTTGACTTCATCAAAGCCAGCGATCTGCATGAGGCGATCGTGGGCGATGTTGTCGCTTTTGTACAGCGCCAACCACAATAATTCTTTGAATGTAAAAGACTTATCTCCGGACGGGTAGTGAAAGACTACCTCAGCACCGCGGAAATAACCCTGTTGGCGCAAAAGTTCCAGCGCACCGGCGGCTGAAAACAATTTCACGGTCGATGCTGGATTCCAACCGCCCACATCGTCCGCCTTGTTGTCCCATGAAAAAGTACGCAATGCCTTGACGATACGTGTCTTCTTCTTGCCGGCCGCCTCCGCCGCCAGTTCAATTTCGACTACCAGCGCACGAAAGCTAGCTGGCGCAGAAAATCCTTGCGCTTTTAGCAAAGCGGCCAGTTTGGCTTGATCGATTTCGCGATCGTCCCAGGCACAATCTTTTCGCGCCCACCGGCTGGGATCGGGTACCTCCTCATCGCGGGGTTGAAATCGGCCAGGGCGCTTTGATTTTGCGACTTTTGCTGCCGGCGCGCGATCGGTTTTGTCCTTGACGGCAGCGGCGGCTTTCTTGGGCGGGGCGGTCTTGGCCGCGGCCTGCTCGCGTGGTCCTTGCGACGCCGGCGGCGGCACAACAAGAGAAATCCAATCGCAATTTCCTGGGTTTTGCACCCGCGCCGTGCAGTGCTTGCTCAGCCATTGCACCTTGCTTTTCGCGCGGCGAAAACTCTGACTTTCCAGCACAACGTCCGGCGAAGATAGTGTAAACGCTTGGGTTTGGTTGCCGATTTTGCATTCAATGACTGTTGCATTCTTGTTGCATCGCGGTGAGGCCGACAGTTCCGGAACGCTCAGCAAGATACCCAGCGAAAACAAGATTTTGTGCAAGCGGACGCCCGTCATTTGCGGCCTAATCTGCAAAACGCGAAGGCAAATCCGCTGCGCGATGAAAGCCGGTGAAAGGTGGCAGCTTGCTGTGGGTCTCCATGGGCATCATCGGCATTTTCGCTAAGGATCCCGCGCCATCCACCCGCAGGGATGCACCGGTGATGTAGCCAGCTGCTGGGCTGAGCAAGAATACGACCGCCGCTGCAACCTCGCTTTCGGTGCCGAGGCGCGCCGAAGGATTCTGCTTCATCATTGTTTGTGCAACTTCCTGAATATAATCGGGATAATTATGCAAACCCGAGGAAAGAATACCGCCAGGCGCCACCGCGTTGACGCGCACGCCTTGGCTGGCCCACTCGACGCCCAACGTTTGCGTCAAATTGACGACGCCAGCTCGGGCCGCGCCGGTATGGGCCATGCCGGGGAAACCATTCCACATATCCGCGACAATGTTGACAATCGCGCCGCCGTTGTCGTTCATCCAGTGGCGATGCACCGACTGGCTGACCCAAAAAGTGCCGTTCAAATTCGTGTCGATGACGGCACGCCAGCCTTTCGGGCGGATTTCACTGGCCCCAGACATGAATTGGCCACCCGCGTTGTTGACAAGCAGGTTTAATGCGCCGTGCTTACTCACGATTTGGCCTATGATGCTGTCGACTTCCACTTCGTCGCGGATGTTGAGCACAAAAAAATCAGCCTTGCCACCGTCGTGAACAATCTCCGCCACGCAAGCCTGCAGCGGCTCAATGCGGCGGCCGCTGATGACGACAGTGGCACCTAAACTCGCGAGTTCATGCGCGATACATCGCCCAATGCCAGTGCCACCGCCGGTGACCAGCGCGACACGATCGGCAAACAGATCTGGGCGAAAAATGCTTGCGTATTGCGGAGCAGCCATGGGGTCCTCGGGCGCAACTTCGCGCTGGGCGATAGTACCGACTGCGCACGCGGCTTGTCGAGCAGCGGCGGCGGGACGGCGGTGTCAGAGCTGTCGCGACACAACATACGGAAACAATAAGCTATGACAAATATGTCAGGTGCAGCATGACAAAAAGATCCGACCGCATAGATCGACCGCGATTTGCGCGCGTCGTAAGCGGCATGGAGCCAGCCGTTGCTCCAAATCACCAAGGAGTTTTTGTCATGCGTAAGTCTATCACCCGAACATCTCTAGCCGTTTTAATGATGCTCAACGCCGCCTGTGGCGCGCAACACGCAACCTTTGTCAAAGCGGACACCACCGCGCTGGGCCGAGTTGTGGTTTACCGCAACGGCATCGCGTACTACGAGCGGCGTGCGACGGTGGACGGCGACAAACTCACGTTGCGGGTGCCCGCAGACAAGGTCGACGATTTCCTCAAATCGCTGACGGTCGCTGACGCCAAGACCGGACAAGCGCTGCCGATTTCGTTCCCGAGTCCGAGCCAAGCGGTGAGCGGCAACGTCGACATGACGATTCAACTGCCCGATACCTCACACCGCGACCTGATTTTGAGCTACGTCACCGAAGCACCTGCGTGGAAACCGAGTTACCGCGTGGTCGTGGACGAATCGGGCAAAGTTGACCTGCAAGCGTGGGCTATCGTTGACAATACCAGCGGGGAAGATTGGACCGCTGTCAAAGTTGGCGTCGGGTCCTCAAGCGCTCTGTCTTTCCGTTATGATTTGCATAGCATCCGCACGGTTCATCGCGAAACATTGCAGACAGAAGACACTTTTGCCAAGGCACCGCCCCGCGGCGGCAGCGTGATGAAAAACGACGTAGCGGGCAAGGACTTGGTCTTGGCGCAACTCGATGACGCGGACATTCCGCGGCAAGCTGGGCATCCGGACGTGGCGCGCGAGATGTACGCCGATGCTGCCGAGCAACCCGCAGCCGACAAGAAATCCTTTGCGCACGGTGCAAAAGCCAAAGAAGAGAGTTACATGCGCGGTGGCGGTGGTGGGCGTGCTGCCGCGGGGGTGGCACCGTCGGTCCAAGCTTCGCCAGCGAAGTCTTTGCCCAAGCCGAATTACAAGATGGCGGCGGGGGTCGGGGCGCCGCGTGACGAAGCGATGGATGACGCAAAGATCTCCGCATTGGCAACCGCGCTCAAACAGCGCAAATCCGCTGTGGTCATTGAAGGTTATGCCGGTGCAGGTGAGTCAGACGGCAATGAACGCGGCCTGGACCGCGCCAACATGATGCGCAATCAGTTGATCGACAAAGGCGTTCCGCCTGCGCAACTGCAAGTTGCCAGCCGTGGCGCTGTCGCTGGCCAAAAAGCCGGTGTGCGTCTGGTCGAGGCAAAAAATGCGCCATCGGCGGACAACAAGGGCGATGATAACGGCAATCCTGTTGGAGAAAGCCACTTTGAGTCGCAGTCGCCGATGACGGTGGGCAAAGGCACGAGCGCGATGGTCAGCATCATGCAGGGCAAAGCGCCGGGCGAAGTCGTCTACCTTTACGATGCAGAAGACACCCATGGCGATGGCAAATACGCCTTTCGTTCTGTGCGCTTTCGCAACGTGACCACCTCAACGCTGGAAAGCGGCCCGATCACGGTCTATGGGTCAGGGCGCTTCATCGGCGAGGGCCTCACGGATCCCGTGCCTCCGGGCGCAGTTGCCGTCGTTCCGTTCGCGCTGGATCGCCAAATCGTCGTTGAAAAGGACGCGGCCAGCGGCGACAAAATGTCCAAGCTTATCAAGCTGAACCGCGGCGTGTTGACCGCAGAAGTGGCCCACAGCAAGACGACCAAGCTCAAGGTGACCAATCGGCAGAATTCGGCCCAAGTCGTGTTGGTGCGGCACACGGTGCCCAAAGGTTGGAATCTGACCAAGGCGCCTAAAGTTGCGGAACAATACGGCGATTCTCGCTTGTTCCTGGTCGAGTTGGCGCCGCACGAGTCCAAATATGTTGAAATCGAGGAGACCACGCCGATGACGCGCACGGTCGACCTGCGCTCACCGACTGGCGTGGACTTGGTGCGGGAGTACCTTGAAGGTATTAAGGAAAATGGCCAGGTGCTCGATGGCATGAAGCGTCTGCTCCGGCTCTACGATGAGATGCAGACGGCCAACGAGACGATCGTCAGTCTGCGCGAGCGTGGCGAAGAATTCCGTCAGCGGATGGATGAGTTACACGGTCAATTGTTCTCACTCAAGGCCGTCAAGACCGCGGGGAGCTTGATGACGCACCTGCAGCAGAAGATGAAGGAAATCAGCGACCGAGTGAACAACAACACGCTGGCGATTGTGCAGCAGCAGGAGCGGTTGATGATGGCCAAAGTGAAGTTCCACGACGAGTTGTCCGAGCTGTCGCTGGAGAAAAAAGTCGAGCAGACGGCCAAGCGCTAACTGCTGAAAAAGTCAGGCTGGTGTGCGGCCTGGGTGGAGCTGATGGCCTTGAAGGGCAACCTTTGAGGCCATCAGTTTTTTTGGCGTTTTCCGCGACCTGTTCCGCGCGACGCCGCCTTGACAGTGCCCCCTTCGCCACCTTACTTGGCGCTGCCGCGACCAACGCGAAGCACTTTTCGGAAGGCAACATCATGGCTGAAACTCGCTCTTTTCAAGCGCAAACGCGCAAATTGCTCGACCTGATGATTCACAGCATCTACTCGCACAAGGAAATATTCTTGCGCGAATTGATCTCCAACGCGTCGGATGCCATCGACAAAGCGCGGTTTGAGGCGCTGACGCGCCCGGAGCTCAACACCGGTGAGCACAAGATCAAGCTGACGCCGGATGCCGAAGCGCATACGCTGACGATCACCGACACCGGTATCGGCATGTCGTTTGATGAAGTCGTTGAAAATATTGGCACGATCGCGCGTTCCGGCAGCGAGCAATTCGCGGAAAAGCTGCGTGCGGCCGGCAGCGATGCGGCGACGCCGGATTTGATTGGCCAGTTTGGCGTCGGCTTTTACAGCGCATTTATGGTGGCGAAGAAAGTTGTGCTGGAAACCTACAAGTTCGGCGAAGAATTTGGCGTGCGTTGGGAGTCGACCGGCGACGGCGAATACACGATTGACCATACACCTCGGCGCGACCGAGGCACGACGATTACGTTGTATTTGCGCGGTGCTGACGCCCATGAACACGCCGATGACAAAGAGGAAGACGCAGACCACCACGCTGCGCCAGACGAGCAAGATTTTACCGATAGCTGGACGCTGAAGCAGACCATCAAAAAATACAGCGATTTTATTGCATTTCCTATCGTGATGGAAAATGAGAAGTGGGAAATGGAACGCGACGCCGACGGCAAAGTGGTCGAAGGCGGCGCCCACGAGAAGAAAATCACGGAAGAAACGCTCAATTCGATGAAGGCGCTGTGGACGAGGTCGCCGTCGAGTGTTGAAAAGGACGAATACACTGAATTTTACAAGCATTTGACGCGCGACTGGCAAGAACCGGCGGAAACGCTGCATTTTCACGTTGAAGGGATGCAGGAATTCAGCGCGCTTTTGTATATCGCTGGCAAAGCGCCGTTCGACCTGTTTGCGCGCGAGCAGCGTCGTGGGTTGCAACTGTACATCAAGCGCGTGTTCATTAGCGAAGAAGTCAAGGAATTAATTCCGGAATATCTGCGCTTTGTCAAAGGCTTGGTGGATTCAAGCGATTTGCCGCTCAACGTTTCACGTGAAGTTGTGCAGCAAGATCCGCTGCTTACCAAGATCCGCAAGACGGTTACCAACAAATTGTTGGGTCATTTGAAGGACATGCTGGCCAGCAACCGGCTGGGGTACGAGAAATTTTGGCTGGAATACGGGCAGTGCATCAAGGAGGCATTTCACTACGAACCCGGAATCAAGAACAAGATCGCCGATTTGGTGTTGGTGAAGACCACGCTCAACGACAGTTGGTCCACCCTGCAAGAAGTTGCGGATCGGTCCAAGGAAGGCCAGACGGCAATTTACTATTTGACGGGCGATCATCTGGACACGTTGCGCAACGCTCCGCAGTTGGAAGTGTTTCGCAAACGCGGGGTTGAAGTGATCCTGCTGGCCGAACCGGTCGATGAGATCATGGTCGGTCAACTGGAAAAATATGGCCACAAAGACGTCAAGTCGGCGGCGCGGGGCGAACTGGACGGGCTGCCGCAAGACGAGGAAACAAAGCAGAAAGTTGCAGAAGCCGGCGAGAAATTTGCCCAGTTGGTGTCGCGCCTGAAAAAAGTCCTTGAGGACGATGTGGCCGATGTTCGCATCAGCGATCGGCTCACGGATTCGGCGGTTTGCTTGGTGGCGGACAAAGACGGCATGAGCACGCAATTGGAGAAAATGATGGCGCAAATGGGGCAGCCGATGCCGCCGCAAAAGCGCATCTTAGAGCTCAACGGCGATCACGCAGTGGTTCAAGCGTTGCACGATCTGGCGGAGCGCGACAAAGACGATACGCGCTTGACGGAGTTCGGTGAAATGTTGTTGGATCAGGCGCTTCTGGCCGAAGGCGCACCGCTGAAAAATCCAGCGAAGTTTGCCCAACGGGTCGCCAACGCCATGGCCCGCGCAGTTTGACGGGCTCAAATTTGGGGTGAAATGTCGCACATCGCAAACTGGCTCAGCTTTTTTGTCGTTGGCGCCATCGCAGGCACGCTGTTTGATCAAATTCACGTGCAATTCGGCGTGCTCAGCTATCCCGATCCGTGGCTGCTCGGCCAATCTTGGTGTGTCGCGCCGAATTTCGGCCTTGCGACTTTGCTGATGTGGCGCGGAACGATGCTGATCGCCCCGCAGATCGACAAACTTGAACCACAGGCGACCGGCGCAGAAATCATCGGCGATATCCTATGGTTTACAGCGGCCTACGTCGCCAGCGGACTGCTCAAGCTGCACTCGTGGCCGTTGCTGGCGTTGTACCTGATCGCTTTCGCGCTGCGAACATTTCGGCGCCCGGGCCGCAACTGGCTGTGGCTGCACGGTTTAGGCTTGGCGCTGGGCGGTTGCACGGTCGAAATGCTGCTGGTGCACTTCGGCAAATTTCGCTACGAACATCCCGATATTGGCGGAATCGCTTACTGGTTGCCCGGCCTGTATCTGCATTTGGCGCCCATGGCGATGGCGGCATCGCGGCGGCTGCGCCCGGACAATCGGTAAGCGCTGACAATTGTGACCGAACCGTGACTTTGCCGCCGCAGAATCTTGACGTGCACCCGCTATGATCGCGGCGAGCTTACAGGGCAACAATGGGGCAATTGATGCGCAATCCACACAGCCGCTTGAAGATTTGGCTGGGAAAAACCTGGCTGAAAATGAATGGTTGGCGCCTCGAAGGCGAATTGCCGTCGGCGCGACAATTCGTGATGATCGGCGCGCCGCATACGACAAATTGGGATCTGGCTTACATGTTGGCCATCAGTTATGTGCTTGGATTTAAGCCATTTTGGCTCGGCAAACAGTCGCTGTTTCGCGGACCTATGGGGCCACTGATGCGCTGGACCGGCGGCGTGGCAATCGATCGCTCCCAGCACGCCAACGTTGTGGATCAAATTGTGGCGCGGTTTGCCGAGTCGCCCGATTTTATTCTCGCGGTGTCGCCCGAAGGCACGCGCGGTACGATTTCACGTTGGAAAACAGGATTTTATCACATGGCAGTCGGCGCGAAAGTGCCGATCCAACTCGGTTTCCTCGATTACAAGCGCAAAGTCGGTGGGCTGGGGCATCAACTGATTCCTTCGGGCGATATTGTGAAAGACTTTGAAATTATACGTGCTTTCTACACGCCGATTTCGGGGTTGCATCCGGAGCAGTTCGACCCAGCCGCGATTCAAGCGACTGCAGGTTGAAGCGTGCCGCAACCCGCGCGCCCGTGCCTGCGACGCCTTGTCGCAGCAAATTGCGGTTTTTGGCTGTCGGCTGCGCTTGTCACCCGTGCGCAGACTTGCGATCCTGCTCGCACGCCTGACGTGTCGTTCGGGCAAGCGTGCGATGCGTCGAGTTCTGCCTGCGCTGCTTTTGCTGCTTTCTTCACCCCTTGCCGCGCAAACCGTGCCGCTTGCGGGCGATGTCACGCCCACAAGCGCAGCGGAATTGGTGGCAACTGGCTACGTTGAAACGCATATCGGCTATAATTTCAACCAGCCCTACCGCGGTTTGACCGCGATGCGCGGTTACGACAACCGCGACGCGACCTTCATGTTAGACAATGTCGTGTTAGGCGCGGCCTGGCAACGCGCCGGCATGCAGGGAATGATTGCGCTTCAGGCGGGCAACACCCCAAATACCTACTACGGCAATGAACCCAAATCGGACGGCAGCGGCGGCGTGCCATCGTCGGGGCCTGAAGGTTGGCGCAACATTCAGCAGGCGTGGCTCGGCTATGGCTGGGGCGCTTGGACAGCCCAAGCCGGATTGTTCCTGGCGCCCGTGGGTCCGGAGAAAATGGCGGTCCACGAAAATTGGAATTGGTCTCGGTCGAATTTATTTTACACTTTACCGACTTATGTCGCGGGGGCCAGACTCGCTTGGTCAGAAGGGGCGGCGTTTCGCGCAACGGCGATGCTGTGCAACGGCTGGAACAATGTGATCGACAATAACCAACATAAGTCTGTGTTATTAGTGGTCAATGGTATGTTGGGGAGCCTGAGCTATTCCGCGCTGTACATGGGCGGCATCGAGCGCAGCAGTGGCGGATTGGAGGGCGAGCCTTGGCGCCACCTATTTACCGGCCACGTGACGCTTGAGGCGACAAAATCGATTTCCTTACAAGTACATGGCAACGGAGGTTGGGAGTCAACAGACGTCGGCCAAAGCACTTGGCTTGCCGCAGCGGCCTACATCAGGTGGGCGATGGATGAAACATGGTCCGCGGCTGCTCGCGGCGATTTTATTCGTGAATCGCTAGCTTCCACTCCGTTTGATGAGCGAACAAAACCGATCTTGTTTCCGTCGACGATTAAGGGCCGCACAGGTCTGGTGGCGTCGGGGACGCTGACCCTTGAATACCGGCCCGTTGAGCGAATGAGCGTGCGGTTGGAATTGCGCGGCGATGCCGCAAATTCTGATATTTACTTTGATTCTCGCGTTACGCCGACTGTGGGCAAAGAAGCCGTTCCCAACGCGTTTGGCCAGCCGACGGCGTTGCTGGGTGCGACGGCGTGGTTTTGATCGCGCATCCGCGGCACAATCCGGTCTATTTACAATAGCCCCATCCAACGGGCGCGGTGTCGTTGAGCTTGGCCCCAAAATCGGTGCACGTCCCATTGGCACAGGGGTGTTTGCTGTCGCACATGGGCGAGCATTTCTTGTCCGCGCAAACCAAATTAGATTTGCAATCAGTGCTATAGGTGCAGGAGGCCTCCAGCTCCGCATCGCCAGCGGTCACGCACGCGCCCGCGATCACCCGTATGGCCTGGGCGTCGGCGGTGAGGCGCGGCACGCAGGTAGCCCCGTCCGTGCAGGTGGCCGGGCTGGCGAGCTCAGCGAATGGCGAGCAATTTTGCTCGCATACGCCGGCGCGCGGCGCTGTCGCGACGACGACACAATTGGCGCTTGCCGGACATTCAGTCGCTTTGGTGCACAATTTGGCGCAGCGAAATGCTGATTTATCCTTGCTGCCCGTAAAGTTAGCGCATTGCAGGCCGATTTGGCAGTTGCTGCCATGGTTCATGATCGTGCAAACGCCGCCCTCGACCGTTGCCGCTGCCGCCAAGCCGACGCAACCGGTGGTCGTGATGTCTTGGCTGCCGTTGGGCTCAGCGACGATCACGCAAGCGCTGTCTTTTCCGCACAATTGCGCGACGGGATCGCAGCACAGGCTGTCGGCAACGGTGGCGTCCACGCGGGTCATTTCCTCGTCGCAGGTGAGATTTCCGCCTTGGTATTGATACGAACCGGTGTCGGCGTCGTTGAATTTGCCCGTGATCGTGTCTGCGCCATCTGCGCCGACCAACTTGAAATCCACGCCGGTGAGCGGTCCGCTCCAAGTTCGGTAGTCGGCAACCCACGTCAATTCGCAGTCTTTGACGAGCATGCACGCGTAGGGCACCGGTTTTCCGCCGTTGCTGCACTGGCCATCGATTTGGTAGCCACCTGCGCGCGACGCACAAGTCGGTAAAGGTACATCATTTTTTTTCGCATCTTTGGGGGACGCGTCGGCTGCAACATCGGCTGCGATATCCACAGTGTCGTCCGCGGACGCGGTTAAATCCGCCGCTGCGTCCGCTGCCGTCTCGGCGTCGGTGGCGGCGGGGGTTGCGGCGGCACCGCAGCCGCCAAGCGCGATCAGGCAGATCGCCGTCAGAAATGAAAAGAGTTTAGCGATTTTGGGTCGATTCGGCATGGCTTTCTCTCCAGAGGCAAAATTAGCGCAACAACTTTTCGCGGCCGACGAGGTACAGCACGCCCGTGAGCAGCAAGAACGGCAGCAACGACAGGGAATCAGCGTTAGGGCCTAAAAAGAAGGGATTATTGGCTTCAGACCACGTCGTCAACCTTGCATCGATGTGATCCATGACGCCGGCCAGAAAGGCGATGACGATGCCCGCGATTGCGCCACCGGCGATATAGCCAGATGACATCAGAACACCAGGACTTTTATCACTTTCTGCGGCGATTTGCTCCTCAGTCAGGTGCTTGCCGACAAGCTTTTGCCGCGCCTTGCGATCGACTGCCCAACGCACCGCGCCGCCGATGAGAATTGGCGTGGACGACGACAGTGGCAAGTACACGCCGACGGCAAAAGCCAGCGATGGAATGCCCGAAAGTTCAAGGACAATTGCGATCATGACCCCGAAAAGCACCAACGTCCACGGCAACTCGCGATCGAGAATGCCTTTGATAATATACGACATTAGCGTCGCTTTGGGTGCGCTGAACTTGCGCACAGCCGATCCATCCGGGCGCGCCTTTTCCGTGCCGTTGATCCCCGGATCGACAAAATAAATCGCTTTGCCTGCGTCGTCGGTTAGATATTGGCCCTTGGGTCCGCCGATTTCATTGGTCTTGTGCCAACTGTGGTAACTTTTGTTGTCATCGCGCGCCTGAGGACCATGTAAATTATGGAGATTACTTGAGAGTTCGGGGATGGGGGCCACCAGCGCCGGCGCAACCTTTTGGGCGGAAACGTAGACCGTGGCTGAATTGTTGAGCGCCAGCAAGATCGGTCCCAACGCGATCGCCGACGCCAGTGCCCCCAAAAGAATTGCGATCTGTTGCAGCCGCGGTGTCGAACCGATCAAGTAGCCCGTCTTGAGATCTTGCGAAGTTGTGCCGCCATTGGACGCGGCGATGCAGACGATCGCGCCGACCGAAAGCGCGGTGACGTAGTAAACGCCGCCGGTCCATCCCAGCATCAAAAAAACCAAGCAGGTCAGTAACAAGGTGGCCACGGTCATGCCGCTGATCGGGTTGGAGGACGATCCGATTTCGCCAGTGAGGCGGGAACTCACCGTTACGAAAAGAAAGCCAAAAACGACGATCATCAGCGCGCCGAGCAAGTTCATGTGCAGCGTCGGTGCGGCCATAATGGCGATCACCAGCGCGCCGATGCCCAATAGCACGAATTTCATAGGTAAATCGTGGTCCGTGCGCAGCGTGTGACCAGCGGCGCCAGCGCCCGCTCGCAAATCTGCCAAACCGCCTTTGAGGCCGTGCCAGATCAGCGGTGCCGACCGTGCCAACGAAATGAGACCGCCAGCGGCCACCGCACCCGCGCCGATATAGAGCACGTAGAACTTGCGGATTTCGTCCGGATCCATCGTAGAAATCAGGTGTTTGCCCGGCGCGAGCGGCACTGTCAGGCCGTCACCGAAAAATTTGATCATCGGGATGAGAACGAGGTAGGCGAGCACGCCGCCCGCGCACATCACGGCCGCGATGCGCGGGCCGATGATGTAACCGACGCCGAGCAATTCCGGTGAAATTTCAGCGGACAACGAACCGGCTTTGAGAGGACTGCCAAAAACGATGCCGGGTGTGTCCTTCCAGCCTTTGAGTGCCTTCATCGCGATGTTGTACACAAGGCCCATGCCAAAGCCGGCGAAGATGGTTTTGGCGCTGGTATTACCAACAATTCCAGCAGCTACTGCTGCGGCGGCATCCGCTTTGGCGCTGTCCGATGAAGCGGCGCGCGACTCAGCGCAGGCACCTGCTTTCAAAACTTCTGCACAAGCCGTGCCTTCTGGATATTTCAGCACATCGTGCTGCGCCACGATCAAGGCTCGGCGCAGCGGAATCATCATCAAGATGCCCAGCAGACCGCCCAAAATCGCCACCAACATGACACGGGTGATTTCCAGATCGAAGCCGAGGATCATGATCGCGGGCATGGTCACACCGACGCCAAACGCAATCGATTCACCAGCAGATCCAGCAGTTTGCACAATGTTGTGTTCGAGAATCGTTGCATCGCGCACGCCAAATTTGGACATGATGCGAAAAAGCGTAATTGAAATCACAGCTACGGGGATCGAAGCACTGACCGTTAGGCCGACCTTGAGCACGAGGTAAAGCGAGCTGGCGCCGAAGATCACGCCGAGAATGGTGCCTAGAATCAGTGCTCTAGGGGTCATCTCGGTCAGAATCGTCGCGGGCGCGATGTAGGGCTCGTAGGCACCTTCAGGTGCGTTTTGCGGATATTGCTCGTCTGCCATTTCTGACCCCCACTACAAAAAGTGCAACCGATCGTTATGCGGTAGGCGGATCAATAGTGCAACTCAGCGTCCCCACGCCCTCGATGCGCGCGTCAATCAAATCGCCTATTTGCAGGGGGCCGACCCCCTCGGGGGTGCCAGTGAAAATGAGGTCACCGGGGGCAAGTCCAACCAACTTCGACAGGTGGGCGATCGTTTCGGCGACGCTCCAGATCATGTCTTGCAGATGGCCAAATTGCCGGGACTGGCCGTTCAACCTCAGTTCGATTGCACCTTGAGACGGATGGCCAATATTTGCAGCGAGTTGTAGGGCAGAGCAGGGCGCGGATGCGTCAAAGCCTTTGCCCATGGCCCACGGCTGTCCGCGGTCTTTTGCGGCATTTTGCAAGTCGCGTCGCGTCAGATCGATGCCGACAGCGTAGCCGATGACATGCCCAAGCGCTTGATCTACAGAAATATTTCGACCGGCGGTGCCGATGGCCACAACCAGTTCGACCTCATGGTGAAAATTTTTCGTTTGCGGCGGATACGCCACGTGCGCCGCACTTAGCGGCGAACTGACCAGCGCGTCCGCAGGTTTTGCAAAGAAAAATGGTGCTTCTCGCGTCGGATCGCTGCCCATCTCACGTGCGTGCGCCGCGTAGTTGCGTCCTACACACCAAATTCGCCTGACCGCGAACAACTGCGCTTCGCCCGCGATCGGCAACGCGGGCTGCGGTGGCGGCGGTAGGTAGAAAGGGCTCGATCCCGCGGAACTTATCATGAATTCCCCCGACAGTGCGCGCTTCAACGCGGACGCGGGGGCGATGCTAGTCAAATCGCGCCGATGCTTCAAACGCAGGCGCAGCTACAGATCGACGATTCGCCACGGTGAAACATCTAAATGCAAATGATTCTTGTGGCCTGCGTGCGATGGGCCGAGCATAACACGGAAAATGTCGTCGCGCGCCGCCAGCCGTGTCGCGAGCGTGTGCAGAAATTGCTGGTGAATCGCGCCGATCGCGTCCTGCGCGCTCCAATGGGGGGCGATTTTGACCGTGAACCTGCGCTGCAGTGGCCGAGGAAGGCTTGATTGCTTAGTTAATTTGCGGCTTAGCGGCGCAAACGTAAAGCCAGACACATCGATAGCGTTTCCAAGTCCATGTTCACTTAGGTAATTATCCCATGTGCGCATTTTCCGGCAATTAAAAGTGCCCAAATGTTCAATACGTTGTGGCGCACGGCCATACGTTTCCAGTGCAACGTCGCGAACCACTTGCTCAAAGCGATCTAATCGTTGACGAAATCCAACATAAACACGTACAGATGTTGCATATCTGACTGTGTCACCTCGGTATTGCGTGAGTTCGACCTTCGGGCACTTTACGCCCGATTTCGGGTCGACTTGGCGCTCGAGATCGTCCAACGCGTAGGCGGGCCCCAAACCGAGATCCGGCGTGGGAATCGTTGAACCGAAGCCGAGAAAAGTTAATAACAAAACTAGCATTTTCGGCCATCTAGCGCGCAATTGCGCCGCGCCCCCCCAGCGTTTGACGCGCGAAGTCGAAAGAAGATTCAACCGCCGCCAAAAAGTGATGCGCGCCAATCATCGATTGAAACCCGTCGCCCAAATGTGCAACGATGCTGCGGCGGCCGCTCAAAGCTGCGAGGTAGCCTATGCCAACGATGCGCCAGACTTTGGGATTGCAAATTGTGCTTGCGCTTTGCGCAGTTGTGCTCCTGTTGCCGCAAGTGGCCTCGGCGCAATGTGCGACTTGAGGTAACCCTGCTCTCCCGGTGGGAGACACGGATATCTCAAGGCAATTGGATGTGGGCGGCGCGGCCGAATTGATTCGCTTGCGCGCGGGGTTGACCTATGGCTACGTCACAGGTGACAAAACCTACAGTTTGGACCAACTGGTACCCTACTCCGAGGCTCTCGCGTTTAAGTTGAATATACAATTGCTTACGCTCATCGCAGGTTTAGACCTGCCCGGTGGGCGCGGCGTCAGCATGGTTTTTCCAACCGCAAGAATTTACAGCATCAGCGCGGTCGGCGGCGAACACACAGATCTGAGCCGCGGCGATCTTGAATTGCGCTTGCGCCAAGATTTGACGAGCTTGTTGAGCATCGGCGGCGCCCGCACACCGCGCGTCGTGTTCAGCGTGGGTGCGGTTCTGCCGACAGGGCACTATGTCGGCAAACCGGTGGTCGTCACCGGTGCGGCCGGAACAGCAATCCAAGCTGTGGATACCACGTATAGTTCCCTTGGCCGGGGCGTCTTTTGGTTGCTCGGAGATCTCGAGTCATTCGGCCGCATAACCGATGATCTCGGCTATTATGGCGGGCTGTGGACGCGCTTTCCGATCGGCGAAGCGAGCAATCAATTCATCTGGGGCGCAGAGCAGCGTATTTCTATGGGATTTACTTATCGCGTTGTGCCAAAATTGCTCAGCGCCGCGCTCATGGTCGACGTACAACGGCGGCAGCTGGCCAGCGAAGTCTTGGGCGACAAGCCCCGATCGGAATTCCTCAACGGCGGCGGCCTCTGGGTCGATTTGTCGCCCTCTTTGCGCTTTGAGGTAAACCCATCGCTCTCGCTCACCGCGTCGGTGCGGCAACCGCTGTTTCGCAACGTTGTCGGCTTGCAAGGCGTTATGAACACAGGGTTTTTTCTCGGCGTTCAGTACGGTCAGGTGCTCAGCAGTGGTCGTCCGACGGCGCCGGTGTTCACCGTCGGCGCTGCGGCGCAAACCCCTGAAATGGAAAAGTTAGTCGTTGCCGGCAAGACCACGGTGATTGACTACTGGGCCACTTGGTGTGAGCCATGCAAGAAGCTTGGCGCGGAACTGGATGAATACCTGAAGGATCGGCCAGACGTTGTGATCCAGCGCGTCGACGCGACGGAATGGCTGCAACCTGAAATGGATCGCTTTCTGCCCGGCTGCCCGGGGATTCCGGTACTGGATATTTTTTCACCGGACAAGCAACTGGTCATTCGGCTGGTTGGGCCAGATACGTTGCAATATCGCAAGTATCTAGCGAGGCCGCCTCCGCAGCCCTGAATGTAACATTTTCGTTAAGGTGCGCACTATCGCGTTTATCTGCCCAACCGCGACATTTTGTCCTTGCAGCCTGACCAGAGCGGCGTTATCTTATAGCTGTGGAGATCTTCGTCTCCGTCGGCCATTGGGACGAGTGTTTGCTCATTGCTCTCCAATATTGCTGAATTTGCCAACGGAGGAACCATGTTATCGCCAAAATTGATCTCGGCACCAGGATTCACACGCGCCAAAAGGGGCGCAATCGTTTCACTCGCCGCGGTCGCTTGCGCGGTAGCTGGCGGATGTGTCGCGGGCACAGGCGCCGCCGGAACCGCCAATCAAGGAGCGGCTGCGGTTGTCGGCGTCAAAGCCGTCGGTACCTTTGAAACCACGCTCGACAGCAAGCTAATCGTGCTGGATTACAGCGCTGGCACGGTTTCGATCGCGCTGCAACACAAAATTTCGACGGACGCCAAACCGACGTGCGTGCCGGATGTTCATATTATTGCTACCATTCCGACCCAAATCAACAGCGTTCCTCCGTCAACGGTCGGGGCGTGCAAACTGGACCTGACGTTCAAAGCGGGCTTTGCCGGTCAGGGCTTGGTTCTGGACAAAGCACGCTTTTCGGCGCGCACCCTCGACCCAGCGACCAACACGGCCGTCGATTGCCCGGGTTGGGTCACCGAACCGGTCAAGGGCGAAGTTGTGTATGAAAACGCCGGTGGCGACGACGTGACCCTCGCGCTGGGCGGCATCGGCCAGCCGTATGCGGCGCAGGCCAGCGCTGTTGTGCCAGGTCTGTTTCTGACCCCATCCGGTCCGGTAACGTTCAAATTCAAAGGTCGCCAATTCAACGCCGATTTGTCCAAATTGTCCTTCAAGGGCGACGCGACCAGCACCGGCAATGCGACCATCGAGTGCGCCAAGACGTTCCACGAGTTCCCGTCCTGGACGATGCCGGACATTCAGAAAGTTGAAAAAGAATCGGGCGGCGGCTCGACCTACGGTTTGGACACGTTCAAGGGCAAGCGCATTGTGCTGCTGATGGGGGCCGGTTGGTGCGCATCGTGCTTGGCGGAAGCGGAGAGCATGGAAAAGGTCAACCAAGAATTGATCAAGGCCGGTCGCAAGGACTACGCCTTGCTGGCGATTGCGGAACCGTCAAATATTCCGGGCGTTTTGGCGGACAAGAGCACGTTCCCGACCTTCAAAGGTGCGTGGGATCTGCACACGGCAGTGCTTTCCAACGGCAAAAAAGTCAAAGGCAACAAGGGCGATGGCTATGCCTATGACTATGACGGCCGCCTCATGGGCTATTTCGAAGGCGCCGGCACGATTTACACCAGTGTGTTTGAGTCATGGGTACTGCAAATGCTCAACGCCCCCAAAGACGGCAAAACCAACGTGATTTGCACGACGGGCGGCAAAGACGGCTGTAAGCAAGTCGACTAGTAGTTCCGCAATCAGTTCGCCGAAGGCGGTTGCATCGCAGGATGCCGCCGCCTTCGGTGTTTTTGGGCTGTTGAATATTTGGGAGCGCGCCGCTACTTGCTGGGCATGTCGTCTAGGCGGCCCGGCATTTCAGCCAACACGTACGCCGCGATCGCTAGCGCCGCGGTGTCCGCCTGCAAATCCGCGGGTTTGACCTTGTCGACGGTGTCGGCTTGGGTGTGGTGATAGTCAAAGTATTTGGTGTTGTGCACCAGCAATTCCATCGTCGGCACGCCAAACGGCTGCATCTGGCCGACGTCAGCACCCGCCGCGTCGCGCACGACGGTTTGTTTGCCAAAAATATTCCACAATTGAACCAGTTGGCTCAACTGTTTCTCGGCCCGTTGCTCGCGCTCTTTTTCTTTCATGGCGATACCCATGCCGGTGGGGCGAAAAGCGCCCGCATCCGCTTCGATGGCCGCGACATGTTTAGCCATTTCCGCCCTGTGGTCCACCACATATTGCTTGGCGCCCGCCAGGCCGTTTTCCTCGTTGGTCCAAAGAACGACGCGAATCGTCCTGCGCGGTTGCAGCCCCATCTTCTGCAGCATCGCCAATGCTTGCATGGCGCAAACCACGCCCGCGCCATCGTCGTGCGCACCTTGGCCGACATCCCAACTATCCAAGTGGCCGCTGACGATGACAATTTCGTCCGGTTTCTCGCGGCCGCGCAGTTCACCGATGACATTGGCCGAAGGCGCCAAGCCATCCATGTGCGCCTGCATCGCGAGCTTCACCTGAATTTTGATGCCGCGCGCACTGAAACGGCTCAACATTTCAGCGTGTTCGACCGTGATTGCCGCCGCGGGCAATTTGACCGGCCCAGAATAGTGAAGCGCACCCGTATGCGGCGAACTCAGGCTGCGCGCCGTGACCGAGCGCACCAGTACCGCAACCGCGCCTTGTTTGGCCGCCAGATCAGCTCCGCCGCCGCGAAAACGCACAGCGTGGCCATATTGCGAGCCTTTTTCTTCGGTCCATTTGGCCATGCGGTTGTTGAAAAGCACAATTTTGCCGCGAACTTGCTCACCAAGCGCCGCAAGCTCGGCTTCGTCTTTGACCACGACGACTTCGGCCGTTATGCCTTGCGCTGGCGTTCCGACTGAGTTGCCCAAACCGAGCATGGACAACTTAAGTTCGCGAGGCTGCAGCAATTCCAATGACTCTTCGCCGCGAACCCACTTGGGCACCTGAACGGCCTCTGCGCGCACGTTGTGCAAACCATCGGCCTTCATCACAGCTTGGCTCCAGTCGATTGCCTGAGACAACTGTGCAGAACCGCTTAACCTATGGCCAATGTCGTCGCAAAGCGCGACCAATTTGTCGTATGCACCGGAGTCGGCTTTTGAAGCTGCGATTATCCGATCGGCGATGGCCCGATACGGCGCAAACGGGCTGGGCTCAGCGGCAGCCACAGTCTGCGCCAGCAGCAATATGGCCGCGCAAGGCGGCAAGCGCAAAGCTGACATGGTGACTATTCCTGTTGCGCCTTGGGCACATCGCCACCGATCGGTGGATCGCGCACGTACAACGCCAGCGGCATCGTTACGGGCGCAGCTTTGGCGTTTTCCTGCGCGACGGCCAAAATCCGGTACCGGCCTTTGTGCGGCAACGTGAATTCGGCTGCCCCTGCGTCTTCGAGCAGACCCTCGTCGACGGGCGAGTTGCCGTATTGCGCCGCTAAATCGGCATTTTTTCTAGGTACCGCTGCTACTTCAATTTCGGCCAGCCCAGTATCAATGGCGACGTACCAGACGCCTTGTCCGGTGGTTGTCTGTGTAAACATCTGAATCCGCTTATCTTTTCGGGTCCAGTGGCTTGTTACGCGAATTTTGGCGTCCGTCTGCGGCGGAGCCGGCACGACGATCAAGGCCACCGAAAGTCCGTCCGCCGTGTGCCGTAACTGGTCTTCGGTCAATTCGACTCCCGGCGGCGCATCGCCAGGAACCCTTAAAAAGATGGGCATTTTCACGATGGGTTTGCCGCGCGGCGCAAACAACGCGTAGACCACGTGGCTGCCCGGCTTTGGAAAGGTCACCTTAAACTCATGGCGTAGATGCGTAGGATCATTGCGCTTCACGGCGCGCTGCACCTCACACCAGCCGAGATCCGCAGACACCGCGATCATCACGATTTCGGCATCCATCACTGGATCCAACGCGGCGATCGCTTGGCCCTTGCCATTGAGGGGTGTAAGGCGAATGTAGGTCGGAATGCCTGATAAAGGTTGCGGAATTTCCCTGTGCGCACCATCGAGCATCGTGAGCATGATCGAAAAATGTGCCGCTTCGTCGACCGTTGATGTCGCTGCCTCGGCGGGAGAAACGGCCAACGGCAATGCGGTCGCGGATGCCGCAACGGGTAGCGCCGCCGGCGCTTCAACAGTGGGTTTGGCCGCAACGGTTGCTTGAGGCGGTGCGGATTTCTTGCCGCATGCGGTGACCGCGGACGCGCAAAGCCATATAATCATAAATTTTTTCACGATTTCCTCGTTTACCGGTTAGCAGCGCCGTGCCTGCTCTACAAATTTGCGTTCCTATTTTGCACCGCCACGAACAAATCGCCGATGTCATAATAATCCAGCGCAACAAAATTCGGTAGTTGATTCGCTTCCTTCTGACATTGTTTCAAACGAACTTGCAGCAGCGGATTTTGGTTCACTTGTTGCGCGAGTTGATCATGGGCGCTAACGCCCTTGGTCAGAAAGTGATTGAGCAGGAACAGTTTATTGGTGGCTTTGCCGCGCAGCAACTTGCATGAAAAATCTGACGGCTTCTCGTTGGCATAATTGGTATCCCAGGCGTAGTCCTGATAACCATGGCGCCACAAGGACTTACCGCCACCCGACTCGACCATCACAAACACCCGTTCATTTTTGGCAATCATTTCGCGCAACGTCGGCCACGCCTGATCCTGTGCCTGATGGTGCGTCAACTTCAGCAGGCCGCTATCGGTAAGCGCTTGAGTCATCAGGGCTTCTTCGACGTAATCCTCAATTACAAACGCGATAACAACGTTCGGGTGCGCGTCCAGCCAAACCCGCATGGCGGTCCAAGCTTCCGTCAGATCGCGGCTGCCGAGCGCGCAAAATTGATGACAAAGCATAGGCTTGCCTTTCAACCTGTTGTCATCGCCATCGTAAGGGTGCACGTCGATCAAGAAACCGCGAACGCCGTCATCCAGTTGCCGGATCAAGCCGTGCCGCTGGTTGGGCAAAGCCCAGCCTTCGTCGGCGTTGCTCATGGCGTTGTGGGCGGTAGGAAACACGACTTGGTCAAAGCGCTTGTCGCACAACGCGGCGCTACCGTTGCATATTTGCGCGCCGCTGCTTTCGGACAGTGCGTCCGCGCCGCCGCCATCGGCGTTGTCGACCGCGGCCTCGGCGCAGCCGAAGCAGAACAGCACCGCGACAAGGGCCAGCCTGCAATCATTCATGAAAATTAGGCTCTTACTGCCCAATCGTTACCCGCAAAGCGCTGGTATTGCCCGCCTCGTCCGTGACGGTGAGCAAAAGCGTGTGCGGTCCAGTCACCGCAGACGCGGGCAGATCGAGTTCAAAAGCCTCGGACGTTTGATCAAACACGCCGTCTTTGGCCGCTGCCAGCACCGTTGGTTCACCATCGACAGAAACTTCAACCTTGACGATCCGTGAAATTGCATCGCTGGCAAGCCCAGTTAGGGCGCGACCTTTTACTTCGGCGGTTACGTCGGGGCGGCCGCGATCGATGAGGAGCGGTTTTGAAATCCGCGCTGTCGCCTTGGCCGCCTTGGGACCATTGGCAGGTAAATCAGTCACTTCGACGCGAATTTCATACCAGCCATCGGGCATATCGCTCGGCGTCAGATCGATGCTTTTCTTATCAAACAACCGATCGTGCAAAACCAGCCACTGTTTGGTGCCGCGCTGCCGATACTGCACGATGTAACCCAGCGTATCGCCGTCGGCATCTTCCGCAGTCCACGCGACATTGACGATGCCGGTCTTCTTGTTCACGTTGGCGTCGATCTTGGTGATCATCGGCGCGCGGTTGGCAACTTGCCGAAAAATCTTCAGTTCTGTCAATCGACTGTTGGCTTGCGTGAGTTTTACCCGCACCTGCAAAAAATTGGCCGGCGGGCTTTGACTCGCGCCGTTGCGCAGGCCGACCCACGGGCTCCAAGTGTCGTTGGCGACTTCTGAAAAGCCAGATCGCGTCTCGGCTTCTAAACCGCCCTCGCCGATGGCCTCGACCTTGCCCCAGATCGC
Organism: Klebsiella pneumoniae; assembly: GCA_945889325.1. GTDB lineage: Bacteria > Myxococcota_A > UBA9042 > UBA9042 > UBA9042 > CAMDBH01. The sequence goes on along the minus strand of CAMDBH010000015.1, from coordinate 9,406 downwards.
CGTGCCCGTTTCCGCCAAGACGTCGCTGGTAAACGTCGCGCCGCCTTCGCCGACACCCACCGTGTAGATCGCCGCGGATTTGCCGGTGAAAAGGGTCTGTGGTCCCTTGCTGCCCATTTCAATACCGAGGACTTCTTCTTCCTTGAGATCAAACAAGCTTTGCACATCGCCGAAATCGTCGCCGATGACCACGCGGCCGCCGCGCGCGCAACCCGCAACGATGCTGCGGCCATAGGCCCCGAGTTCGCTGAGCATGCCTTCAGGCGATACAAAGACGCGGCTGACAATGCCGTCGTCGCTTCTCTTCCAGACAGCGCCTTTGCCCTTGGCGGCTGCGTCCTTGCCGGTCTTGTTCGCCGTCGGCCCCTTGGTCGGCGGTGTTGTGCCAGGGTGATCCGCGGTCGGCTTCAAACTCGCCAACGGCACGGCGGTGGCGCCGCCGTTGACCACTGCGTACAACGCCTTGCCCACACGCAGGAGGCTGCGGACTTCGACTCCAGGAAATGCAGCCAAAGCGCGAACTTGCTTCTCGGCATCGATGCGCAAAATCATGGCGGGGTCCGACGTGCCGGCGATGAGCGCGTCACCGTCGACCAAAAGATTGAGCACATGATCGGCGCTGGTTTCCGCGTAGACCTTAGCGGTTTTGCTTGCCAAATCAATAGCAAAGACCTTGCCGCCCGGTCCAGTGCCGGCGTAAAGCGTGTTGCCGCGTTTGACCAAAGCCCAAATGTGATTGACACCGTCCAATTTGATCAGGGTCGAAACTTGTCCGCCCGGCGAAACCTGAGCGATTTCACCAGTGCCGACCAGGCCGGCGAAAACGCCGCCGCTGCCGTCGACCGCTAAGGAGGCGACCATCGGTGCGTTGACCTTGGCCAATTCGCGGGCCTTGCCGTTTTCGTAAACAAAGACCTTGCCCTGTAAGCCCGTGCCGAGCCAGAGTTTTCCGCCGCCGTCGCGGACCCAACAGTGAACAAACTCCGCGTCGACTTCGGATCGCGCGACTTTGGGCGCGATGCTCAGTCCCAGGGTCGGGTGCAGCACCAACCCATCCAAATTGCCGCGGCGAAAGTCATTATCATCAGCGAAATACCACATTTGCGGCTGGCTTGCGTGGACCGGTGCGGCGAACAGCGCAACGGCGGCGCAGGCGAGCGCGGTGAGGCGGGTGCGCAGATGCGGGAAAAAGGGCAAAAAAGCCATAATAGATCCTGTAGTTGGGGGCAAAAGTGTGGGCATCATGCCAGATTGCGCACGCGCAACTTCAAAGACGCGTTTCCATTGATTGTCCACGGCAAATCAGTCGTTACGCGCAGGGTGTCTTTGCCGTTGCGGTAGCTGACCTGATGGCCGCCTATCTCATCGCGAACGCCGATCGGCAAGCCGACCAGTCGCGCCCCTTTGAGCATCAGCGTCGGTTCTGGCAGCGCGATCACAGCCGCCAAGCGGTTGCGCGGAATCTGCGAACGCAAGAATTTCAGCATGTCGTCGATCGTCGCCGGTTCGGGCTGTTCGGGCATCATGTTTTTTTCAGGGCCGATTTGAACGGTCAAATTCGCGCCAGCCAATTCTTTGGGCAACGGCGGCAGAGTGAGCTTGATCGAGGAGGGAGGCGCGTTGGCTCGGGTAAAATTTACATTAATTTCGATGGGCTTGCCGACCTCGACTTCTTCACTCGCAGTGCGCACCGAATCCAAAAACACAATGTTGCGTTCATCCCAAACTTCAAAGCTCGCATCGATGCGTGAGACGCGCAAACGTTCAAAACCATTGTAAACCAGCGCCTTGGCGACCCCGGATACGATGTTGTTGACCTCGCCGACCGACGCCATGCCGTTGAGACCTGTGACCATTTCCTCGATCTCGATCGGCGCGCGACCTCCTTCCAGGGAGAACTTGATCTTGCACGTCATCGCCACATTTTCGGCGATCGGTTCGGCGACACGCACCGCGTTGCCGATCACCATCGTCGCTGCGAGCGGAAAAAACGTCGGCTGGTCGACAATTTCACAGTCCCAAACCGAAGTATCCCCGCGATCGCGGCTGGTTACGCTGACATGAACTGGAATCAGATCGCAGCGAGGCCCGATGCGTCCGGCAATTGCGGGTTGTCGATCTTGATCCAGCGTGCCCAAGTCATCCAAAGCATTGCCCATTTTGAACGACGACGACAGTGAACTCAGAATCCACTGAATGTTGGCATTGCCGATAGGCAAATGGGCCTGTCCTAACCCTTTGAATGGATGTCCAAATGCGATAAATTTGTCGCCGCGCACCCAAGTCACCGTGCCGATGCCGCTGACCGCCATATCGCCGCGCACGAGCCAGAGCGAGATCGCCGAGCCGGGCTCAAACGGTGGCGATGGCGCGGGCTTAGTCAGCCCGGACCCAGTGCCGCCCGCCGCCAACTGCACGTGCGGAAAGCCGAGTTCCGCCAGCGGGCCGCGCATGTGCTCCACAAAATCTGGGTGAAACCCTGACAAACTCAATGGAATCGCGACGGGCGCCATTTCATTGCCTTGCGGTCCAACAAAGCGCAAAGCCGCTTGCTTCTTGCCTGGCAAAAGCCGCTGGTTGGTCGGCATTGGCACCAATTTACGGTCTAGTTCCGGTAGCATATCCTTGATCGGCGTGACGCCGGCCACCGGATCTTTGTTGAAGGGAAAACCGTAGGACAAAGCGCCCATCAGCAAGTCGCCCTTGACCGGATCGCTGATGAAGATCGGGCTGCCGCTCATGCCCGCGACCACGCCGCTGTGTTCCAAGTTCAAGCCAGCGCAGCGAATTAGAATGATATCCTGTTTGGGCAGGGCATTTTGCAACACGCCAATGAATTCAACGCTGAACCGTTCAACTTTGGTGCCTTTGACTACCGTTAGGCCATAACCCTTCATGCCGTCGCGCAAATATACTGGATCGATGGTCGCGGGCGCCTGCCCACCCGCCGCTTTGGCACTGCCTTGCCCGAACGCGGCGCTCGTCAACCGCGTGCTCGTGCCAGCCAACGCGACGGCGCCCGCAAAAAGTTGCAAAAGCTGGCGGCGTGTCGGAACCGACTTAGGAACAGTCATACAAAACTCCGTAAAATCAGCGCTTTTTCGACAGCGCTGCGCCAGCTGGGGCGGGGCAAAAGTGCAAGTGTGCCGCACCTCAGCGCGGATTGCTATTGCGGGCCAAAATGCAAGCGAAAATAAATAAAAATCCAAAACAACGCGATGTTGTGTGGCACCTTGCCGCAACAGATTCGTTCTCGCGCTGCAACTGCGACGCGCCAAGCGACGTCGCGATCTAACACGCTGGCCGCTATCTAAAGGTCGCGATCGGGCAAAGCATTTCCGCCCAGCGCTGAATTCAAAGAACCCGTTGCCAATCAGCGCGATCCAATGTCCACATCGGTACGCCGCAGTAGCGATCGCCTTCTGGACAGTAGGGGCGAAGGCCGGCCGCATGGCGAACACCGCAGGGGGGAAGCAGATATCGTCCTATGAGCGGTTCTGCGGCCGTAATTGCGCTGGATTCGTCCACGCTCGCCTGCCAAATTTCCTCCTGTGCATTGAGGCACAGGCGCATCGCATGTTTGTGGCGCAATGCTGCGAGATCACAAGTTTCTGTGTAGCGCAGGCTCACAGAATTCGGCAGCAGGTACGCCAGCCACTGTGGATCGACTTGCAACTCGCGCAGCTGCGCGATCGCCCGCCAAGTTTGCACCATGGAACTGCGAAAGAGCGCTTCGATCTCGCCACCAGCATAGGTAACTAGGCGTGGAATCACGTAATCCGGCTCTGGACTTAAGTACGCCAGCCACGTCGGCCGCGACGCGGGCGTTAGGCGGTGGCGCTGATCTTGGCTGTCCGCCGCATGGCTCAATTTTTTCTTGAACGCGTAGTGCGCCGCGTGCAGTGCCCGACCCAGTTTGCTGTGGACCGTCGTGTTGAGCGCCTCACCGAGCAGCGGATTGTGCTTGGCATTTAGCGCCATATCGATGGCATTCTCATCGGCCAGAGCGGCGCGGGGCAGGCCGAGCACCTCGCGCACGGCGTCGGCCAGTCTGCGTTCGTTGTGGCCAAACCGATCGATCAGAACCGCCGTCTTGCCAGCCAACTCGGCGTCGAATTCCGCGATCAACTGCGCTTGGTGCTCTAAGTTGATATTTGTTAAGTGATGCGCAATCGGCAGCGCGTCGGCCGCCAATGGTTCGACATCAAACTTTTGCAGAAGGGGATCGAGTTCGAACAGCTGCCGACACATTTCCTCAACAACATACCGAGTTTCTGCTGGCGCATCCGGTTCGTTGCACAGGCGACGATAGCGCAAAAGCGTCAACACGCTCACGGTATGCACAAGGTAAGTGTGGGTCGCGACTGGCAAAACGTATCGCGCGACTTCCTGCGCGCGTTTGTGAATGGCACCTTGCCATTTTTCCGCGTGTTTGCCCCGGGCCTTGAAAACACTGAAATACTGCTGCGCGGCCACTGGCTCAAGCAGCCCTGTGAGTTCACGGTAGTCGGCCATTTGTTGCGCGACTGCCCCTTTATAAATATCTAGTGCCGGCTGCGGCAAAAGCGGCACAGCGACACGGTCCGGTTTCACCTCGACATATCTCTGGCTGACTTGCTCGCTATTGTAAAACGGATGAGCATGCAGAAAAGACCAAACAAATTGCCGAGTCACGTCTGTCAGGCCAAATTGCACGTGGCCATGCTGCAGCGTCGTGTGGTGGCCCGCCTTGAATGTGCTCAAAGCGATGCGATCGCGTTGCTCAATGCGCAGTTGCTGGCGTTCTGCGCTTTGGCCGACCCCTGATGCTTGATCCGCGGTGACGATGCCGCCGCCGCTGTAGCAGGTGCGCGCTGCAGCCACGGCATTTTCATAAGGGCGCTCAAACGCTGCGATTAAATGCACACGCGGCGCGGCGGAGGCGAACGGCGACGGATTCATTGCAGCTGTCGCCTCGAATCTATTTGTAGAGAGCGGCCTTGAAGCCCGTGTACGCGGTGTTGCCGTAGCACGGCCCTTGCCAGATCTCTTGGCTGCCGACATCCGCTGGCGCGACCGTGAGTTGGCCGCCGTTGCCGTTGGAAAAAGTCATGCCGCCCTTGGCGTATCCCGCGCAGCCACCGCCGCCTGCACCGTTGGTCGAACCGTAAAATCCCGCAAGATTTCCACACGGCCAGTACGTCGGATTGCAGACCACAGCCGTCAGCGGCACGCCACAATTGCAGCCGTCCAAATAGTTGGGCGTAGCGGGCCATGTGTTGCCGAAAGTCAAACCGGTTTCATACACGTCGACGATGAGGACATTATTGGTATCCCAAACGCGCATGCGCAGTTGCACCGCACCCAAGCAATTGTTCGACGCAAGAGGCCCCACGTCATCGGCCGCGGTGTTGATAAATCCGGCGCATTGGACCCAACCTTGGGGCGGCGCCGGATCGACGTAGGCGCTGCCCGGAACCAACGTGGAATTGGGAAAATTGCAATCGATGCAAGAACCGTTGCTGCAGGGTTTGCAAGCGATTTTGCAGGTGTTGCCGCAATTGTCGTTGTCTACTTTGTTGCCGTCATCGCATTCTTCGGCCGTGTCGGTAAATCCGTCCCCGCAGATCGGTTTCTTGCAGCTCAGTTTGCATTTGTTAGGTGAATTGGCGTTGTTGGCGCCGTCATCGCATTCTTCAACGCCCGCTTGGACGGCGCCGTCGCCGCACTTGGCTGCGACACAATCCAAACAAGCGTCGGTGCTGATCTTGTTGCCATCGTCGCACGCTTCCGCCTTGTCCGTGATTTTGTCTCCACATATCGGTAATTTGCAGCTCGTTCGGCACTTATCGGGGGCGTTGGCGTTGTTGGCACCGTCGTCGCATTCCTCGGCGCCCTCGACGTTGCCATCGCCGCAAACCGCCACGTAAGCTAGCTTGCGCCATACACCTTTGCTGCGCATCCAACTGCTGCCCTCGTCTTTGCGATACAAAAGCTGGCCGTCGGTCGTGTAGTTTTTCATGTCATTTTCGTTCGCGGCCATGCGCGTCCACAGCGCCGGTGCGCCATCGATACAGGTCGTGCCGCCATCGCTGGCCACGTCAAAAGCACATAAATTTGAAGGAATTTTTGCGATGCCGACCGCGATGCCGTCGACGCGCACGTTGTTGACCAACGGCAAGAACAAAGATTGCAGCGTGGCGTTGTTTCCGCCATTTTTTACATTGATATTGGCGGCATCGAGAACACCAGGTGCCATGTTGTCGAGCGTGATGCAACCGGTGCACTTGATGCCGTCGGCTTGACCGGCGAGTTTGTCCGCGATCAAAGCGTGCATGGCGTACGGCACGTTGAGCAACGCAACGCGAGGAAGCTCAGGCTCTACAGATACCTGCAGGCCAATCCACATGTTGGGATTGGTGGTGAAGAGTTCCACCGGCAACGGTACATTGGGATCTTCAGTGCCTATCACGGCCGTAAAGCTGCCGGCTAACAGCGGCACACCGAGGTGAATTTCTTTATACAATGCGACCTTATCGTCTTGGCCGGCGTACAGCCGAAAAGTGATCGCGTAGTTGCCGTCAGGCGCGGGCCCGGCATTGCCGGTCATCGTTCCTTGAACGCGCAAGCCTGACGACGGCGTCGCCAACGCCGGCGTTGACGCCAGAAGTCCTATCAGAATAGCGGCATAGCCAAATTGCTCGGCCATGCGCATGCGCATTTTTTTCCACATTGCCTGCACCGTGAACGGAAATGCTTCCGCCCTATTAGTTTGGCGATTTCGTATGTTTCGCGCAACCGCTAATCACCGTGCGGTCGCCAATCTACACCGAGGAGCGCAATTTCTTCCGGCAAAAGTGGCCGCGCTTGGCCCGTGCCCAGATCCGATGGCAACTGCAACTGGCCGATCTGACAACGATGCAGCTGCGTCACCGTGGCGTTGCAGGCCAGAATCATCCGTTTAACCTGGTGAAACCGTCCTTCATGCAGCACGATTTGCAGCCGCGTTGGCGACACAATTTGCAATTCCGCGGGTTTACACAGCGTTCCGTCAGCCAGTCGCACGCCGGCAGCAAAGCGGGTCACGGCGTCCGGCAGCAAAGTGTCTTCAATATCAGCAATATAGACCTTTGCAATGTGGCGCTTGGGATGCGTCAATGCATGATTGAGCGCACCGTCAGTCGTTAACAACAGCAACCCCGTTGTATCTTTGTCGAGGCGGCCGATAGGTGCCAGGTCTTTGTGGCGTAAATCCGGCGGGATAAGTTCCATGACCGTCGCGCCGCGCCCTTCCTCGGTAGTGGTTACAAAGCCTGCCGGCTTATGCAAGACCAGCAAGAGGTGCTGAAAAGGTTTAACAATCTTTTCATCTAACCTGATCTCGGCCGCGTTCCCGTCGAGCTTGTGCGCTGGATTGCGCACCACTTCAGCGCCAACCCGCACGCGTCCGGCGCGGATGATCGTCAGCGCGTGCGAGCGAGGCAAAGCGGTCGCCTGGCTGAGATATTTGTCTAATCGCATGATATTCCAAACTTTTCAGTGGTGATGCAAGTGCGCGTGGTGCGAACGGCCGTGGATCACGGCCACGCCCGCGCCGGCGCCGATGATGAGCGCGCCGCCCAACCACGTAGAATAGGTTGGCTTATCGCCGAAAACCAGCGCGCTCATCACAACCGCGAAGACCGGATTCATGTAGGAGTAGATCGCCGCCGTCGACGCCTCAAGCAGGCGATAACCCATCGTCATCAGTAGTTGCGCCATTGCCGCGGCTACACCGGTGCCGACCAGCAGCACTGATTCGCGCGCGTTGGGCAACGACCAGTCGGGGCGCCACATGCAAAGCGACCCGATCATGCAAGTCGCGGCCAGCGACCATACCACAATGAGCGAACGGTTGCGGCGTGTTGCAAACTTCAGCGACACCAAAGCCCACGCCGAAGCGACGGCCGAGAGCGCACCGATGAGCGCGCCGCGCGATTCCAAGTCGCCTGTGTGGCCCGCCACCAGCAACCACACACCGGCCATGGACGCGATCATGGCTGTGATTTTGGTCGGCGTCAGGTGTTCGCCCAGCAGCCAAACGGCGCCGAGCGACGTCAAAACGGGCGAGGCGTTGTTGAGCAATACTGCATCGCCAAGGGGTATGTACTTTAATGCGTAAAAGTAGGCCGCAATGCCGATGAATCCTGCAAAACTGCGGGAAAATAGGACAGGACGGTCGGCAAACGCCAGCGCAACACGCGAGCGGCGCCTCAGCAGATCCACGACAATCAGGGTGATGAGCGAGCGAAAAAACACCAATTCGAAAGTCGGAATGGTCGGGCTGGCGGCTTTGGCCATCGCGCCCATGCAGGCGAAAAGCACGCCACCGGCGGCGATAAGGCCGATGCCGCGCCACGAAAACCCGCTGATTTTTTTGGGATTGACCGCGTCGATGTCTAGACTCACAAAATTCGGAAGCGCGACTGCGACCCGTGACGAAGAGGGCGGGTAGTTCGGCTAATCTTTCGAAATGTGCCGCTGAATGACTTGCTTGAGTGCCGCAACGACGATTGGCTCAGGGTGCGGCGTCTTCTCCATGTCGACGGCCAGCCAGCTCATCGAATTGATCAGCGTCGACATGTGGCGTGCCTTGCGCCGAGCGGCATCGATGCGTGCCAAAACTTTAGGCGAAAAGCCCTCTTGCACGACGTTAGCCTCAGGCGGCCCGGGGATCGGCTGCGATTCCGGACGGCCCTGCTTGGCTTCGATCTGGCGGCTGGCGTTGGCCAGATGCACGGCGTTGGTGACCGCTTTTACCTCGGGTTCCAGCGAGTCATCGGTCGGGGTGATTTCTATGAACGCGCCGCGCACGACGGGGTCGCGGGTGAACACGCCGTCGCCAAACGCCTTTGCGCGCTCGGTGAACAATTCGATCCAGCGCTTGGTAGGCACTTCGCTCAGCACCAAGTGCACGATCACGAGGCGCGAAAACGTAGGATGCCGATGGCATCGCAACGGATGATGGCAATCGCTGGTCGGTTCATGCAACCTCGCCCAAACGGTTGAAATTAGCGACTTTTCAGTCAGAAACGCGGCATAAGTTCCAAAGAACTCGCCACCGAGGCAGAGAACTGGGACAAATGCAGTTCACAAACCGGAAACAATAGCGGAAGAAAAAATAGCGGAAGAAACGGGAGGGGAGAAACCGAAACGAATGATTACGCGGAGCGCGCGCCCCCAGCTTGCGAGCACCAACGCATCGTCCGATCGAATGAGCCGCGAGTCAATAGCCAGAAGCCAGGGCGATCGCAAGAACGGTAACCATCTGACACTTTGAGAGATATTCTCAACTTTATCAGCCCTGGTTACCGCCAACCGGTGATCTGCGGACATTGGGGCGCACGGTTTGGAACACAATTGCTGAATTATTAAAAGTATTTTCTGA